>DASQMY010000366.1:0-9149 GCA_035645255.1 Mycobacteriales bacterium | reverse complement strand
TGCGCATCGGCGTCGAGCCGAGCAGCCGGCTGATCACCCGCGCGCAGCAGTGGCAGCTGGCGAGCCGGGCGGTGCGCAGCCACCGCGGCGAGATCAGCTACCTCGCGATCCAGCCGCGCTCGGTGGTCGCGCAGGTGCTGGAGCTGGCCGGCCAGCTGGCCGACCACCTGGCCGACGCGGCCGACGTGCGCGCCGAGCACGACCACCTGCGCAAGCGGCTGGCCGACCTCGGCGAGCCCCTCGACAAGCAGCTGGCTGAGGTGCTGGTCTGCCTCGGCAAGCGCGACGAGCTGCTGGAGTTCGTTGAGAGCTACCAGCGGCTCAAGGAGGAGCGCGAGCTGATCGACTTCGGCGACCAGGTCGCCCACGCCGCGCGGGTCGCCCGGTTGCGGCCAGAGGTCGGCGAGATCGAACGCGCGCAGCACGCCGTGGTGCTGCTCGACGAGTACCAGGACACCGGCGTCGCGCAGCGCCTCATGCTGCAGGCGCTGTACTGCGGCGGGCACCCGGTCACGGCCGTGGGCGACCCGTGCCAGTCCATCTACGGCTGGCGTGGTGCCTCCGTCGGCAACCTCGTGCACTTCCCGGAGCACTTCCCGCGCGCCGACGGCCGGCCGGCCGGCGTCCACTACCTGAGCACCAACTTCCGGAGCGGCGGCCGCGTGCTCGCGCTCGCCAACGCCACGTCCGCCTCGTTGCGCGACGCGACCGCCGCCGTACACGTGCCCGAGCTGCGGCCGGGGACAGGCGAGGAGTCGTCCGGCAGCGTGGTCGCCGCGCTCCTCACCACCGCCGACGACGAGGCGGAGTGGCTGGCCGACCACGTCGAGGCGGCGCTCGCCGGCGGGACCGCGCTGCAGGAGATCGCGGTGCTGGCCCGCAAGCGCTCGCAGTTCGAGCCGGTCCGCCGGGCGCTCGAGGCGAGGGACATCCCGGTCGAGGTGGTCGGCCTCGGCGGGCTGCTCGACACCCCCGAGGTCAACGACCTGGTCGCCGTCCTCGAGCTGCTGCACGACCCGACGGCCAACGTCGCGGTCGTCCGGCTGCTCACCGGGCCGCGCTGGCGGATCGGCCCGCGCGACCTCGCCGCCCTCGGGTCGCGCGCCCGCCAGCTCGCCGGCGGCCGCTCCGGGGGCGACGACCCGCTCGCCGACGCGGTGCGGGACGTCGACGTCGCCGACGTCGGCTCGCTGCTCGACGCGCTCGACGACCCGGGCGATCCCGGCCGCTATTCGCCGGAGGCGGTGCAGCGGTTCCACGACATCGCGACCGAGCTGCGCACGCTCCGCCAGCGCGCCGCGCAGCCGCTGACCGACCTGATCCAGGACGTCGAGCGGACGATCGGCCTCGACGTCGAGCTGATGGCCTCGCCCCGGCTGGCCGGGCAGGGCCGCGAGGCCAACGTCGCCGCTTTCCTCGACGAGGCCGCCAGGTTCGTCGGACCTGACCGCGAGAACGACCTCGCGGCGTTCCTCGCCTACCTGCAGACCGCGCGCGACGAGGACGACGGCCTGGACATCGGCGTGCCGTCGCCGGCGGAGACGGTCAAGCTCCTCACGGTCCACGCGGCCAAGGGCCTCGAGTGGGACGTCGTGTTCGTGCCCGGCCTGTCGACCGGGACGAAGTCGAGCGTCTTCCCCAACAAGTCCACGCTGACCGGGTGGATCACCGCCGCCCAGCAGGTGCCCTATCCACTGCGGGGCGACCGCGCCGACCTACCGTCCTGGACCGACATCTCGAAGGCCGGCAAGGCGGAGTTCCTGCACGCCTGCCGCGAGCGCGACATCGTCGAGGAACGTCGCCTGGCGTACGTCGCCTTCACCCGCGCGCGCTCGCTGCTGCACCTGTCCGGCTACCACTGGGGTGCCACGCAGGCGTCACCGTTCGGGCCGTCGGTGTTCCTGCAGGAGGCGGCCGACGCGGGGCTCGCCGACGTCGATGTCTGGACCGACGCGCCGGCGGCCGGTGCCGTCAACCCGGCCGCCGGCCGGGTCGTCGACGTCGGCTGGCCGGCGCCCGACTCGGCCGGTCACCACGCGGTCGCGGCGTCGGCCGCCGCCGTTCGCCGGGTGCTCGCGAAGGCGGCGGCCGGGCTCGCCCACCCGGCCGGAGCAGCGGTCGAGGCTCCGGGCGAGGGCGACCTGGCGACGGTCGCCCGGTGGCAGGCCGAGGCGAGGGTGCTGCTCGCCGAGCTGGCCGCCCGCCGCAGCCGGACCCGGCAGGCGACGCTGCCGACCGAGATCACCGTCTCCACCGTCGTCGACGTCAGCCGGGCGCCGGACGACCTGGCGCAGCGGCTGGTCCGGCCGGTGCCGCAGCGCCCCGTCCCGGCGGCGCGCCGCGGGACGGAGTTCCACTCCTGGGTCGAGGCGCGGAGCGGGCAGCGGCAGCTGCTCGACCCCGGCGACCTTCCGGGGGCGGCCGACGCCGCGCTGGGCGACAGCGACCTCGGCGACCTGCAGGCCCACTTCCTCCGCACGCCGTACGCCGCGCGGGTGCCGGTCGAGGTGGAGGTGCCGTTCGAGATGACCCTCGCCGGCCACCTCGTCCGCGGCCGGATCGACGCCGTCTACGCCGACGACGACGGCGGGTTCGACGTGATCGACTACAAGACCGGTCGGCAGCCGGCCGGGGCCGCGGCGGAGTCCTCGGCGGTCCAGCTCAGCTGCTACCGACTGGCCTGGGCCGCGCTGGCCGGCGTCCCGCTCGAACGCGTGCGGGCCGGCTTCCTCTACGTCGCCGACGAGGTCGTCGTCCGGCCGGCCGTGCTGCACGGCGAGGCGGAGCTCAGCGCCATGCTGACGGGGTTGCCGGCGGGGTAGCGGTCCCGGACGTCAGCGGGTGGTGTGCGGCGTAAGTGACTCCGCGACGCGCACCAGCTCGCCGCGGGTCAGGTCACCGGCCACGGTGACGACGAGGTCTTCGGCCTCGACCCACAGGTGCGGCCACACCAGCGGGTAGATCCCGACGTGAGCGGTGCGGCCGTCGAGCAGCCCGCCCACGAGCGGCGTCGGGTCCGTCCGGTCCGGCAGGTAGGTGCCGTCGACCAGCGGGTTGCGCCAGCCGTCGCCGGCCGGGCCGGTGGCCGGTGCCGTCAGGCGCGTGGTCACCGTGAACGTGTCGTAACCGCGGCGGTAGGCAAGCGTCACGACGTCCCGCGACGCGGGGTTGCTCCCGGTCGTCGGCAGCGAGCCGGCCACCGTGACACCGGTCAGTTGGAAGCCGTCCGGCGCCCAGCGCGGTACGGCTGGCGCCCGGCCGGTGACCGACTGGACGTCGTCGATCGGGACCGGCCGGTGGCCGAGGCTGGTCGCGGGCGGCCGCACCTCGTCCGGCGCGGTAGGAGTGAGCGACGCCGGAGCGACCGGTGTCTCGTCGATCGACTGCACGGTGATCTCGCGGAACAACGCCCCTGCCGACGTCAGCCGCACCTCGAGCGGCAGGCCGGTCTGCTCGTCGACCACGATCCGGACCCGGTCGACCGTCTGGCTTCCTTCGGTGAAGCCCGCGCCCGGCTCGAGCGGCTCGTCCAGCGTGACGACCGGGCGCCCCATCAGCTCGCCGCGGCTGACCCGGCCGGGCTGCTCGACGGCGATGGCGCGGACGGCGGCCGCGAGGTCGCGGCTGAGCTGCCGGTCCGGCGTCGAGAGCGCCGGCCCGTCCGGCGGCCCGAGCGGCAGGTCCTGCTGCTCGACGACCGGTGCGGTGCCCGCGCCGGCGGCCCGCGCGAGCCGGCGGGTGCGGTGCTCCGCCGAGTACGCCGCCTCCAGCCGCGGCGCCGTCCGCAGCAGCCGGTAGTCGCCCGACGGCGTGACGGTCGCCTGATAGCTGCTCTGCACCAGTCCCGCCCGGCTGCTCGCGCGCGTCGTGAAGGCGATGGCGAGCCCCCGCTCGGTCGACTCGTACGGCGCCGCCGCCGTCAGCCGGTCCGCACGGTCGGGCCGGTCGACGGTGCGGTTGTCGGCGGACCACCGGGTGCCGCTCTCGATCGGCCGCGGCGTCCCGCGGTCGCCGGGCCGGTGCACGACCACCGCGCCGCCGACCACCAGCGCGAAGCAGGCGACCGCGGCCGCCGGCGCGGTCGCCAGCGTGACCAGCCGGCGCGCCCGCGACGGCGGGCGCCGGACCGGCTGCGGCCGCGCCGCGGACAGCTCGATCACCCGCGCCGACCGGCCGCGGTACGACGGCGCACCGGTGAACGCCGACTCCGCGGCCAGCCGGCCGCGCAGCCGGTCGAAGAACTCGTCGCCGTGATCGGGCACCGGCAGCGAGCGGAGCCGCCGGCCGAGGTCACGATCCGGACCGACGTCCGTCGGCTCGGTCATGACGGCGTGCCCAGCGACCGACGCAGCGCCGCGCGGCCACGGCTGACCCGGGACCCGACGGTTCCGGGCGGGACCCCGAGGATCTCGCCGGCGCGGGCGTAGTCGAACCCGTGCGCGTCGACGAGCAGCACCGCGGCGCGCTGGTCGACGGGCAGACCGGCCAGCGCGCCGGCCAGGTCGCCGCGCATCGACGCGAGGTCGCCGGGGTCGGCGCCGGGGTCCGGCTCGTCGAAGTAGTCCTCGAGCGGCACGCGCGGCTGGCGGTGGCTGCGCCGGAGTTCGTCGATGCAGACGTTGTAGGCGATCCGGTACAGCCAGGTGCCGGACGCGGCCTCGCCGCGGAATCCCGGCAACGCGCGGAACGCGCGGAGGTAGACGTCCTGCAGCACGTCGTCCATCTGCTCGCGGCTGCCCATCAGCCGGAAGACCAGCGCGCGCAGCGGCCGGTCGTAGTGCTGGACCATGTCGATGAAGCCGTCCGGGTCGCCGGCGATGCGCCCGTCCGGCTGCGGGCCGCAGGACACGCGGGAGTCGTCGACCGGCAAGGGGGCGACGCTCATGGGCGGTTGGACGCCGCGCGCGGCCGCTTCCTTCCCCGCCGCGGCGGTCACTGCGCCGTCAGCTGCGACCGGAGCGTCGCCAGCGTCGCGTCGGCCGACCGGCGCTCGGGCCGAGCGGCGCTCGTCAGCACGTCGGCGTAACGGCTGATCCGCGCCATCACCCGGGCCCGGCCGACGAGCTCCGCCGCGCCGTCGTCGTCGGCGTACGACATGGCGATGCTGAGGTCGATCCCCGGCGCCATCGCAGCGGCGATGCCGGCGAGGTCCGCCGCGGGGTCGCCGACGCGGACGTCGGCCCAGTCGAGGACGCCGGTGACGACGCCGCGACCCCGCTGGACCAGGATGTTCGACGGGTAGAGGGCGCCGTGGCACACCACGGGCGCGAAGCTCCAGCCGGCCACCTCCGCCAGGATGGCGTCCCAGTCGGCCGCCGCGGCGGTCCGCAGCGACCCGGGCAGCAGGGGCAGGACGTCGGTCACTGCGCGGCCCGCGGTCTCGTGCACCCACCGGCGGGTGGCGCCGGCGTCGAGGACCGGCACCCCGAGATCGGTCACCTGCCGGGCCGGTACGGCGTGCAGCGCGTGCAGCAGCCCGGCCAGCTGGCTGACGACCAGGCCGAGCCGCGCGGTCGGCTCGTCCAGCGGCTCGCCGGGGATCAGCGGGTGCGCGAAGAACGGCGTGCCGTCCTCGAGTACGCCGACCGGCCTGCTCCGCGGCACGGCGACCGGCAGCAGCGGCGCGATCGCGTCGAGCACCCGCTGCTCGCGGACGAGCTCGTCGACGACCTCCGGCCGGCGCGGGAAGCGCAGCAGCCAGTCGCCGATCGCCAGGGTCGAGCTGCGCCCGCCGCCGCCGTAGCGGACCGCGGGGGCGCCGGCGAGCTCGGGGCGCCAGCGGGCCGCCGCCTCCCGTGCCCGGTCGAGCTCCACCTCGCGCCCCCATTAGGCTCGCGGAGACGCGACCCCGAGGAGACCCTAGTGACTGCACCGGCAGCGACCAACGCTGTTCGCGCCTACGTAGCCGACCACGTCGCCGAGCTGCTCGCCGACCTCGACGAGTGGCTGCGGATCCCGTCCATCTCCTCCGACCCGGCCAGCGCACCCGACGTGCGGCGCAGCGCCGAGTGGGCCGCCGAGCGCTTCCGCCGCGCCGGCTTCTCGACCGAGGTGTGGGAGACCGGCGGGCTCCCGGCCATCTACGCCGAGCGGCTGGTCGGCCCGGACTCGCCGACCGTCGTCGTCTACGGCCACCACGACGTGCAGCCGGTCGACCCGCTGGAGCTGTGGGAGACGCCACCGTTCGAGCCGACGATCCGCGGCGAGGAGCTGTTCGCGCGCGGCGCCGCCGACGACAAGGGCCAGGTGCTGTTCCACCTGCTGGGGCTGGAGGCCGCGCTCGCGGCGCACGGCCAGATCGGGGTCAACCTCAAGTTCCTCGTCGAGGGCGAGGAGGAGTCCGGGTCACCGAACTTCCCCGACCTGCTGCGCCGCGAGCGCGACCGCTTGCGCTGCGACGTCGTCGTGGTGAGCGACACCGGCGTGTGGGACCGCGACACCCCTACCGTGTGCACGGCGATGCGCGGGCTGGTCCACTGCGACGTCGACTTCCACGGCCCGGCGACCGACCTGCACTCGGGGTCGTTCGGCGGGGCCGTGCCCAACCCCGCCACGGAGCTGGCCCGGCTGCTGTCCCGGCTGCACGACGCCGACGGGCACGTCGCCGTACCGGGCTTCTACGACCGGGTGGAGCGGCTGAGCGAGCGCGAGCGGGCGCTCTTCGCCGCACTGCCCTTCGCCGAGGACGAGTGGCTGGCGACGGCCGAGTCGACGGCGACCGCGGGCGAGGCCGGCTTCACCACGCTCGAGCGGATCTGGGCCAGGCCGACCGCCGAGGTCAACGGCATCTCCGGCGGGTACGCCGGTCCGGGCGGCAAGACGATCGTCCCGGCGAAGGCCAACGCCAAGCTCAGCTTCCGGCTGGTCTTCGACCAACGGCCGGCCGAGGTGATCGAGTCGGTGACGCGGTGGGTGCACGACAACACGCCGGCAGGTATCCGGGCCGAGGTCAGCTGGGAGGGCCAGGGCGTCAAGCCGTGCCTGACACCGCTCGACCACCCGGCGCTGCAGGCGTGCATGACCGCGATGGAGCGGGCCTTCGACAAGCCGTGCCTGCCGATGCGCGAGGGCGGCAGCGGGCCGGAGGCTGACCTCGCGGAGATCCTCGAGGCGCCGGTGGTCTTCCTCGGCGTCGGGCTGCCCGACGACCGCATCCACGCGCCGAACGAGCGCGTCGTGCTGCCGATGCTCTACAAGGGCGCGGAGGCCGCCGCGTACCTCTGGGAGGAGCTGCCGAAGGCGCTGCGCGGCTGATCCGCGACCTGCCGCCCGTCAGTCGGCGGTCGGCATCTCCAGCTCGTCGGGCAGCAGGATGCTGTCGTCGCACGCGGACGCGACCACCTCGCGGGCCAGCTCGTGCACCCGCTGCCCGTTGCCCCTGGCCACCCGCCGCAGCCGCTCGAAGCACTCGCGGGGCGGGTAGCCGAGGCGCTCGGTCAGGACGCCGATCGCCTGCTCGACGACGACCCGGGCGGCGAGTGCGTGCTCCAGCTGCGCCACCGTCCCGCGCAGGCGGCCGACCTCGTCGGCGTCGTCAGTCATCCGCGGCGGGCGGATCGGCGGCTCGAGCTCCGGTGCGATCAGGTCGGCCAGCACCATGGCGCTCAGCACACCGTCGGCGGCCTCGGTGCCCACCTGCCAGCCGTCCGGCGTACGGCGGATGACGGCGCCCTGCAGCTGGTCGTCGATGTGCAGCCGGACGATCTCGGCGAGCTCGCGCAGCACGGCGATGGAGCTCTCCGGCACCTCGACGTGCCTGCGGTCCAAGCCGCACAGGGTCCCGATGATCTCGCCGTGGTCGCCGTGGATCGGCACGCCGACGTATGACGTGATGGCCAGCTGGGTGCGAATCGGGGCCGCCTGGTAGAACGCGTCCTTGGCCGCGTCGGCCGTGGCCGGTGGCGCGCCGGCGAGCATCCGGTGGCAGAACGAGTCGGCGCGGTCCGAGCTGGTGCCCTGCGTCAGCCCGGGGAACTCGCCGCGCACCCGCTCGAAGCAGAACGTCGTCTCGTTGAGGCTGCCGATGAAGACGACCTCCATGCCGAGCAGCGTCGCCGCCGTGGCGAGCGCGGCGTCCACGATCGGATGCTCGAGCTGACGGAGCACGGCCATCGCTTCCGGTCGGGTTGACGTGGCGGTCGGCACGTCTTCGGTGGTCTGCACGACCAAGGGTCTCACGGGTACGCCGATTGCGATCGGCGAGCTGCCGGGCGACATCAGGCGCTCGCCCGGATGAGCGCGGTGATCTGCGCGGGCGTCGGGTTGGTCACGACCTCGCCGCCCGGGAAGCGGACGGTGGGCACCGTCTGGTTGCCGCCGTTGACGCCCTCGACGAACCGGGCCGACTCGGCGTCGTGCTCGATGTTGACCTCGCGGAACGCGATGCCCTCCCGCTCGAAGAACCGCTTCAACCGGATGCAGTAGCCGCACCAGTCGGTGGTGTACATGACGAGCTCGCCGCTCACGCCGCTCCTCACAAGTCGTCCACCCCCAGGGTCAGGTCCGATCGCTGCCCGGGCAGCACAACGCTCGGTCGGGCTGTGTTCATCCCCGGTTCGCAGGCAGATCAAGCCTCCCTCGGCGTGTCCGCCGCGGCGGCTACCCTGGGCAGCGATGACTCCCGACCAGATCCTCGCCCGGCTCGACCCGGAGCAGCGTGCGGCGGCGGAGGCGGTTCGCGGACCCGTGTGCATCCTCGCCGGCGCGGGCACCGGTAAGACGCGCGCGATCACCCACCGCATCGCGTACGCCGTCGCGTCCGGCGTGGTGCCCCCGCAGCAGGTGCTGGCAGTGACGTTCACGGCGCGCGCTGCGGGCGAGCTGCGCATCCGGCTGCGCGACCTCGGGGTCGTCGGCGTGCAGGCGCGCACCTTCCACGCCGCCTCGCTGCGGATGCTGGGCTACTTCTGGCCGCGGCTGGTGGGCGGCGAGCTGCCGCGGATCGTGGAGAGCAAGCTGGGACTGGTCGCCGAGGCGGCGAGCCGGGCGGGCCGCCGCAGCGCGGGCGCCGAGCTGCGCGACCTGGCGGCGGAGGTCGAGTGGGCCAAGGCCCGGATGATCGCGCCGGAGGGCTACGCCGCCGCGGCGGCGGCCGCCGGGCGGGAGCCCCCCGCGGCGCCGGCTGAGATGGCCGCGATCTACGCCGGCTA
>DASQMY010000365.1:0-3999 GCA_035645255.1 Mycobacteriales bacterium | reverse complement strand
CACCGCGGCGGCGCCGGTGGCGCAGTTCGCCGGGCCGATGCCCGGTGCCGCGCCGGCCGAGGCCGAGGCCGAACAGGACGAGTTCGACGTCGTGCTGACGGCAGCCGGCGACAAGAAGATCCAGGTCATCAAGGAGGTGCGCGCCCTCACCAACCTCGGTCTCAAGGAAGCCAAGGACCTGGTCGACGGCGCCCCCAAGGCGGTCCTCGAGAAGGTCGCGAAGGACGCCGCCGAGAAGGGCCGGGCCGCTCTCGAGGGCGCCGGCGCCACGGTGACGGTCAAGTAGCTCCACCGCACCCCGCTCGTACGTCGGGGCGGCCACCCGGAGGTGAGCCGCCCCGTCGGTGTGTCCGGGCCGGTCCGGGCGCGATCGACGCCGTTCGCGGCGACTGGCTCGTCGCCGGGGTCGACGCCCCGTAGCCTCGGCCCGTGACCGACCACCACCGGGCGAGGACCGGGCCGCCGACCGCCGTCGGACGGCGACCGCATGGCAGCTGGCCGAGCTCGTCAGCTGGGTGTGGCTGCAGCCGGCCGGTGTGCCGGCCAGGGGCCGCGAGCTGCGCGTGCCGACGGGTGACGTCGGCGTGTCGTCGACGTCGACCGCGCCTACATGCTCGTGTGCGGTCCCTCCGCCCGGCCGACGGTCCTCGACGGCGATGCCGACGGCGAGCTGATGGGCGCGGTCCTCCGCGTCGGTGCCGCCGCGGCGCTGCTCCGAACGCCGCTCGCCGAGCTCCGAGACCAGTGCGCCGCCGGGTGCTCTCCACACCGCGGCCGCGACCGGCCTCGCCCGGCTGCGAGCCGGAGGCGACCCGCACGCGAGGCTGGACGCGCTCGAGCTCGCCCTGACTGAGCGGCTGGTCGGCGCCGCGACCACCCGCCATGCCGTCGCGGCGGATGGAGCAGATCTTCCGGGTCGAGGTCGGGCTGCCGCCCAAGTCCTACCAGCGGCTGCAGCGGTTCCGCGGCGTCCTGGCGGGCGTCGACCGGGCGGCCGAGGTGGGCTGGGCGGCGTTCGCTGCCGAGCGCGGCTACGCCGACCAGTCGCACCTGGTGCGCGACTTCGTGGCGCACGCCGGGCTGTCGCCGACGCGTTACCTGGCGAGCCGCGGGCCGGACCTCAACCACGTGAGCCTCGACGGCTGACGGCTGCGGGTTCGTCCAATACGGCGCGACGGTCCGTCCCGGAGACTCGTGGTCCACCTCGACGGAAGGCTCGACGATGACAACCACCGGCCACATCCGCAACGGCATGGGGAACGTGCGGCCGTACGTCTACGGGCCGCCCGGCCTGCTCCCGTGGCTGGAGGCCACCTTCGCGGCAGAGGTCCTCGAGATGTCCGCCGACGGCGGCGAGGTGTCCATCCGGATCGGCGACTCCGCCGTCGCGCTCTCGCTCGGCGACGCCTTCCCGCCGGGCGCCGGAACCAAGGCGTCGATCTGCGTCTACGTCGAGGACGTCGACTTCACCTACGCCCGCGCTGTCGCGGGCGGCGCCCGCCCGGTGTCCGAACCGGCGGACAAGCCGTACGGCGAGCGGCAGGGCGCGGTCGCGGACGCGCTGGGCAACACCTGGTACATCGCCACCTACGTGGACGCAGCCGAGGGCGCCGGGGCCGGCTGAGCTCGGACTGGGCCGAACGGCCTCTTGACTCGGGGTGGGTCGCGGCGGTTTCCTTTCGGTCACAAGTGGAGACGATCCAGGGTCACCTCGACAGCGGTCCAGCCGGCGGCTAGACTGCCCTTTTGCCCTGCCCTGCCACCGG
Organism: Mycobacteriales bacterium; assembly: GCA_035645255.1. Classification (GTDB taxonomy): domain Bacteria; phylum Actinomycetota; class Actinomycetes; order BP-191; family BP-191; genus DASQMY01. The sequence goes on along the minus strand of DASQMY010000365.1, from coordinate 2,233 downwards.
TCGCTTCATATAGCGGGAGTCCGACCCGGGGTGCTGCACGTGTGCCCGCGTTCGTGATCCGCTAAGGCCCTGGAAGGACGACGACTCTCTTGGCCGTCTCTCGAAAGAACTCCCGCATCAGCTTTGCCAAGATCCGTGAGCCCCTGGAGGTGCCCAACCTCCTCGCCCTGCAGACCGACTCGTTCGACTGGCTCGTCGGCAACGACGCCTGGCAGTCCCGGGTCGCCGCCGCGAAGGCGGAGGGCCGCAACGACATCCCGATGAACGCCGGCCTCGAGGAGATCTTCGAGGAGATCAGCCCGATCGAGGACTTCCAGGGGACGATGTCCCTGTCGTTCCGGGACCACCGCTTCGAGCCGACCAAGTACTCCGTCGAGGAGTGCAAGGACAAGGACATGACGTTCGCCGCGCCCATGTTCGTGACGGCGGAGTTCACCAACAACACCACCGGTGAGATCAAGTCCCAGACCGTCTTCATGGGCGACTTCCCGATGATGACGCCCAAGGGCACCTTCGTGATCAACGGCACCGAGCGTGTCGTCGTGTCGCAGCTGGTCCGCTCGCCGGGTGTCTACTTCGACAAGGCGATCGACAAGACCTCCGACAAGGACGTCTTCAGCTGCAAGGTCATCCCGTCCCGTGGCGCCTGGCTCGAGTTCGAGGTCGACAAGCGCGACACCGTCGGCGTACGCATCGACCGCAAGCGCCGGCAGAGCGTCACCGTGCTGCTCAAGGCGCTCGGCTGGGACGACGCCAAGATCCTCGAGCGCTTCGGCGACTACGAGTCGATGCGCGTCACGCTGGAGAAGGACCACACCGCCGGCCAGGACGACGCGCTGCTCGACATCTACCGCAAGCTGCGCCCGGGCGAGCCGCCGACCCGTGAGTCGGCGCAGACCCTGCTCGACAACCTCTTCTTCAACCCCAAGCGCTACGACCTCGCCAAGGTCGGCCGCTACAAGGTCAACAAGAAGCTGGGTCTGGAGCTGGGACTCGAGCAGGGCGTCCTCACCGAGGACGACATCATCGGGACGATCGAGTACATCGTCCGGCTGCACCAGGGTGACCAGGGCTACGAGGTCGACGACATCGACCACTTCGGCAACCGCCGCCTGCGCACCGTCGGCGAGCTGATCCAGAACCAGATCCGCCTGGGTCTGGCCCGGATGGAGCGCGTCGTCCGCGAGCGCATGACGACCCAGGACGTCGAGGCGATCACGCCGCAGACGCTGATCAACATCCGCCCGGTCGTGGCGTCGATCAAGGAGTTCTTCGGCACATCGCAGCTGTCGCAGTTCATGGACCAGACCAACCCGCTGGCGGGCCTGACCCACAAGCGCCGGCTGTCGGCGCTGGGCCCGGGCGGTCTGTCCCGTGAGCGCGCCGGCTTCGAGGTCCGCGACGTGCACCCGTCGCACTACGGCCGGATGTGCCCGATCGAGACGCCGGAAGGCCCCAACATCGGCCTGATCGGCTCGATGTCGACGTTCGCCAGGGTCAACCCCTACGGCTTCGTCGAGACGCCGTACCGCAAGGTCAATGCGGGCCGCGTCAGCGACCAGATCGACTACCTCACCGCCGACGAGGAGGACAAGCACGTCATCGCCCAGGCCAACGCACCGCTGGACGCGAAGGGCTCGTTCGCCGAGAACCGCGTGCTCGTACGCCGCAAGGGCGGCGAGGTCGAGTTCATCCCGGCCGCCGACGTCGACTACATGGACGTCTCGCCGCGCCAGATGGTGTCGGTCGCGACGGCGATGATCCCGTTCCTCGAGCACGACGACGCCAACCGCGCACTCATGGGCTCCAACATGCAGCGCCAGTCCGTCCCGCTGCTGCGCAGCGAGGCGCCGCTGGTCGGCACCGGCATGGAGGCCCGCGCCGCCAAGGACGCCGGTGACGTCGTCGTCGCCGAGCAGGCCGGCGTGGTCGAGGAGCTGACCGCCGACTACCTGACCGTCATGCACGACGACGGCACCCGGCGCACCTACCGGCTGCAGAAGTTCCGCCGTTCCAACCAGGGCACCTGCATCAACCAGAAGCCGATCGTCGACGAGGGCGACCGGGTCGAGGCAGGTCAGGTCGTGGCCGACGGACCGTGCACCGACGGCGGCGAGATGGCGCTCGGCAAGAACCTGCTGGTCGCGTTCATGCCGTGGGAGGGCCACAACTACGAGGACGCGATCATCCTGTCGCAGCGCCTCGTGCAGGACGACGTCATGACGTCGATCCA
>DASQMY010000364.1:0-6884 GCA_035645255.1 Mycobacteriales bacterium | reverse complement strand
GGAGCTTCTGCGCGGCCTCGCGTCGCGACGGATCGACGAGCTCGGCTCGACCACGACCTCGTCGGCGACGACACCATCTGGCCGGTCGTCCGGCTGCTCGACGACGCCTCGCTGGCGGGCCGGCCGTTCGATGTCGGCACGGTGCACGTTCACGCCTCGCGTAGTGGGCCGGCGCACAACATGCTGGTCAGCCTGCGCCGCGCCGGCTACACCGTCAATCGCCCGTCCGACCCGCGCGTCTTCACGTGGTCGCGGCCGCCTGATTGGGTGGACCGTCAGTCGGCTGGCCGAAAGGGCCGCTGCTGAACACCGCGTGGGGCGCGCTCCGCACGCCGCTCTGGAGGACGTCATGAGAAGGCAAGAGAGCCCCGGTTACTTCTGGCGTTACTCCAGCAGCGCGTCGATCCGCGCTGCCGGCCTCACGGCACCGTGTTCGTGCAGGCCAGAGCGGAGGGCGTGGGATTCGAACCCACGACAGGCTTGCACCTGTAGCGGTTTTCAAGACCGCCGCCATCGGCCTCTAGGCGAGCCCTCCTGGTCGGTACAGCCTACGCACCACCGCAGCGCGGAGGCATCCGGCCCGCGCGCGCCAGGCGCCGGCGTGGACGGCGCGACCGCCAGCAGCGAAAGTAGCGAGCAGGAGGTGCGCGGGTGTGGCGCGAGTACGGGCAGCGTGCGCGGCGGTGGCACTGGTGTCCATCGCCGTCACCGGCTGCACCGGCGATGAGCCGCGCACACCGGCAAGCTCACCCGCCGCTGCCGTAGCCGTGACCCCGCGGCCGAGCCGAACCGATCTGCGGGACGCTCTGATCGCGGCCGCCTGGGCTGGCGACGTACCCGGCGCCAGGCGGCTGATCGCAGCGGGTGCGGACGTCAACGACAAGGACGCCACGCAGCAGAGCGCCCACCTCATCGCGGCGAGCGAGGGCAACCTCGAGCTGCTGGAGCTGACCCTCCAGCACGGCGCGGACGTCGCCGCGCTGGACAGCTACAACGGGACTGGCGTGATCCGCGCAGCCGAGCGCGGGCACGCGCACGTCGTCGGGCGGCTCGTCCGCGCCGACGCCGACGTGGATCACGTCAACAACCTCGGCTGGACGGCGCTGCACGAGGCGATCATCTTCGGCGACGGGAGCACCCGGTACGCCGACACCGTGCGCGTGCTCGCCGCCGCAGGCGCCGACTTCGCGTTGGCGTCGCGGAAGGACGGAGTAGCTCCTGCAGACCATGCCCGCTCGGCTGGTCATGCCGACGTTCTGACGACCGTCTCCGCCGTACTGTCGGCACAACCGCCCGACGATCCGAACGCGGCCCTGCTGAAGGCGGCAGCTGCCGGCGACGCCGACCGCGTCGCACTCGCCTTGCGTGCAGGCGCGGCGATCGAGACGCGCGACGATCGCCGCCGTACGCCGCTGCTGCTGGCGGTGACCGCGGACCGGGTCGACGCGGCGCGGGTGCTCGTCACGTTGGGCGCCGACCCCGACGCCGTCGACGACCGGGACGACACACCGTGGCTCGTCACCGGGGTCACCGGGAGCGTCGAGATGCTCGAGGTGCTGCTCCCCGCGCGGCCGGACCTGACGCTGCGCAACAGGTTCGGCGGCACGTCGCTCATCCCAGCCAGCGAACGAGGCCACGTCGACTACGTCCGGCGGGTCGTGGGGACCGGCATAGACGTCAACCACGTCAACGACCTGGGCTGGACCGCCCTGCTCGAAGCGGTGATCCTCGGCGACGGCAGCGCCCGGTACCAGGAAATAGTGCGCATCCTGCTCGCGGCCGGCGCCGACCGCCGCATCGCCGACAAGGACGGCGTCACGCCCGTCGAGCACGCGCGCGTAAAGGGCCATGACGCGATCTACCGCATCCTGACCGACAGCTGAGGCCTATACCTGACCGCGTCGACCGCTGTCAGAAGGCGTAGCGGATGCGGCAGCTCGGCAGGTGCTCGCCGATCAGCGCCTCGAGCTGACGGACCCAGGCGCCCTTCCAGGTGGTCCTGTAGCGGACGTTGACCCCGCCGGTCTGCGAGCGCTTGGGCTGCTGGATGTCCGGGCGCCACAGCAGCTGCTCGGCCTTGGGGTGCCAGCCGAGGTTGGTCTCGTGCAGCTTGTCGTTGTGGGTCAGGAAGATGACCTCACAGGCGAGCTGCGCCTTCGTCGCCGTACCGAGCCGGTCGTCGAGCTCCGACAGCAGCGCCGCCCAGCGCCCTTGCCAGCCCTCACTGACGACCACGGGTGAGAAGTTCAGGTGCACCTCGTAGCCGGCGCCGACGAAGTCGTCGACCGCCGCGATCCGCTCGTCGATGCTCGACGTGCGCAGGTCGAGCAGCTTGGCCTCCTCGCGCGGCATCACGCTGAACCGGATCCGGGTGCGGCCCTGCGGATCCCAGGAGAGCAGGTCGCGGTTGACGTGCTTGGTGGCGAAGCTGGCCTTCGCCGTGGGCAACGAGCGGAACAGGTCCACCAGGTCGCGCACGTTGTCGCTGACCCGCGCGTCAACGCTGCAGTCGCTGTTCTCGCCGACGTCGTAGACCCAGGCCTGCGGGTCGCACTGGTTGGGCTCGACCTTCACCCCCTGCCGTGCGACGTGCCGCGACAGGTAGCCGGTGATCTGCTCGATGTTGGCGAACACCGTGATCGGGTTGCCGTAGCCCTTGCGCCGAGGGACGTAGCAGTAGGCGCACGCCATCGCGCACCCGTTGGCGGTGGACGGGGCGATCCAGTCGGCACTGCGGCCGTTGGGCCGAGCGGTCAGCGACCTCTTGACGCCGACGACGAGGTCCTCGGTCTTGGTGCGCACCCAGCGGGACACGTCGACCGGCTCGTAGGGAACCTGCGTGTGGGACGCGATCTCGACCAGCTCGGCGTCCGGCCACCGCGCCAGCACGTCCTTGCCTCGCGGGAGCTCGGCAGCCGCCGGCTCCACGAAGATCCGGCGTACGTCGAGCAGCTCCGTAGTCATCACCATGCACAACGCCTGGGCGACGGGCGGCACTCCTGCACGCGCGATACATCTGCGTCACGCGATGGCTTTCGTGGATCATCGCAGGCATGAGACTTGTTCGGCTGGGCGCGTGGTGCGACGTCGAGACCGACGCCGAGATCCGCGCGCGGCTGCCGGCCGGAGTGCCGGGCGAGCGCCGGTCAGGAGGGAGCGCGTCCACCCGGACGGACTTCGACCGAGAAGGGGCGGACTCCAGGCCCGGCGTGCACTTCCGGGTCCGCGAGTTCGCCGACCTGGCGGACGGGCGGCGGGTCACGCTGCACGACGAGCGCGGGTTCACCAGCGTGTATCGCGTCACCGGCCAGTCGGCGCCGCCGGCCGACCAGTGGAGTCACCACACACTTGCCAGCTTGGAGCGGGACGTGCGCAACACGGTGCTTCCCGACGACGACGACGGTGAGGACCACCCGTGGGAGTGGCTCGCCGCGCTGCTGCGCGCGCAGGGCGTCGAGGTGCCCGTCGAGGAGCTCCGCCGCGTGCCGTACGTCGTGGAGTTCAGCGAGCGGCTGCGCGAGCGGGTCGCCGCCGAGAGGCAGGGAGCGCAATGAAGCGCGAACGGGCAGTGCACCACCTCAAGGCGCTCGTCGAGTCCTGCACCGACATGCAGACCATGCTGCCGGCGACCGCGCCGCTGCGTGTCGTCCAGCTGTGGGCGCTCGGCCGCATCCTCGAGGCGCCCGCGGAGCTCGACGTCGTACAGGTCGCGCTGGTCGTCGACCTGCCGGTCGACGACGTTCCCTGGCTGGACGAGCCGAAGGGGGCGCAGCACTGGGCCAACGCCGTGCGGCTCAACAAGAACCCGGTGCACGCCTACTGGCGCTCGGCGCACGCGCCGGTGTGGAACCACGAGGTCGTCCGGCCGGTGCTGCTCTGGGACGCGAAGAGGCGGCGGTGAGCCTGCGAGCCCTGCGGTCCCGGACGACGGCGTACGAGGAGCGGCGCTGGGCGCCCGGTCGGCTGGAGCCGACCGCGGACGCGCTGTGGCGGGTGAGCGCCGGCTACGTCGACGTAGTCGACGCGCTGGAGAGGCCGACCGGCTGAGGCATCGCGCGGGTCGACGTGACGCTTGCTCTCAGCGCTCGGACTTGTCCTCGATCTCCCACGCGTGGTCGAGCGCGTGCCAGGCGATCCGGCGGGCCGCGTACCGGGTCGGCCAGCCCTTGGGCCGCACCGGCTGCCCGTCGGTCGTCGACCGCAGGACATCGAGTACGGCGGCGCGCACCTCCGCGACGGCGGCGGGGTCGGACTCGGGGCCCTTGCCCGCCTTGATGCCGAGCGTCTTGGCGTAGGAGAGGTCGGCGCCGATCACATGCTCCACGATCTTGTCGCGGTCGCGGCCGCCGCCGCGCGGGCCCTTTCGCAGCTCGGCAGGAGCAGCGGCCGCCACGCGGTCGAAGTGGTCCCAGCTCGCCTGCACCACGTCGGCGGTACGGCGCGCGAGCGCCTCGGTCATCGGCTCGACGTCGCAGTGCGCGACGGCGTCCGGCACGCCGAAGTCGGTCGCACCGGAACCGGGCACCCGCTCGACGACCCGGAAGGCGGCTGCCGGCAGCCGGTGCCCGGCCGCCGCCACGACCGCGCGGTAGCGGTCGGCGTACTCGGCGAGTGCCGCCAGGGCTGCCTCCTCGCCCTTGCCGCTGCGGCACCAGCCGGGCCAGTCGACGGCACAGGCGAACGTCTTCCTGGCACCGACCTCGAGGTAGACATCGACAGCAGTGGACACGGGGTCTCCCTACTCTGCCGGCTGGCGGACGTCCGGTTTCCGGCGACAGTATGTGTCCGGGTCGAACACGGGCGACAACACGGAGGCAAGCGTGGACGTGAAGCTGCTGGAGAGCGTGCTCGACAAGACCAGGAACGTCGTCGCGGACGTGCGGCCCGAGATGTACGACATGTCGACGCCCTGCCCGGACTACAACGTCCGGACCCTGGTCAACCACCTCGTCGCGTGGATCGGCATCTTCGCCACCGCTGCCGAGGGTGGCACGCCGGCGCCGGACGCCGCGGAGGCAGAGGCCGGCGGTCAGCCCGACGAGGAGTTCGGCCAGTCGGCGAAGCGCGCGGTCGAGGCGCTGCGCGACGCACCGGAGGACCGCCAGCTGACGCTGATGGGCGAGCTGCCGGCGGGCGCGATGGCCTCGATGATGCTGATGGAGTACATCGGCCACGGCTGGGACCTCGCCGTCGCGACCGCGCAGCATCCGCCGTACAACGACGACGAGGCGCGTGCGGCGCTCGCGGCGGCCAAGGGGATGCTCAAGCCGGAGTACCAGGGGCCGGACAAGTCGTTCGGCACGCCGGTGCCCGTGCCGGCCGACGCGCCGCCGCTCGACCAGCTGATCGGCTTCCTCGGTCGTGACCCGGAGCGCGCCCGCAGCTAGGCGGAGCGGCTCACCAGCCGCGGTTGACCCACTCGTCGAGGTCGCGCGCCTCGGTGCCGATAGTCGTCGAGTCACCGTGCCCGGTGTGCACGGCCGTCTCCGGCGGAAGGGTCAGCAGCCGCGTCCTGATCGACTCGATGATCGTGCCGAAGTCGCTGAACGGCCGGCCGGTCGCACCCGGCCCGCCCTGGAACAGCGTGTCGCCGGTGAAGACGACGCCGAGCGCGGGCGCGTACAGGGAGACGCCGCCGGGCGAGTGGCCGGGCGTGTGCACCACCTGCAGGGCGGCGCCGCCGGCACGCAGGAGGATGCCGTCCTCGAGCCACCCGTCCGGGCCACGGGTCGGGTGCACGCGGTCCCACAGCATCGAGTCCGCCATGTGCACGAAGACCGGCGCCTCGGTGAGGCGCGACAGCTCGTCCGCGACGTTGATGTGGTCCTTGTGCGCGTGCGTGCAGGCGACCGCGACGACTCGCCGGCCCGCGACGGCGTCGACGATCGGTGCGGCGTCGTGCGACGCGTCGATGACGACGACCTCCTCGTCGTCGCCGACCAGCCACACGTTGTTGGTGATGTCGATGTCCTTGCCGTCCAGCGTGAAGATGCCCGGGGTGACCACCCGGTCGATCCGCGTCGTCACAGGACCACCACCGAGCGCAGGACCTCGCCGCGGCCCATCTTCGCGAACGCCTCCTCGACGTCGTCGAGCGCGATCGTCTCGGACACGAAGTCGTCCAGTGGCAGCCGGCCCTGCTGGTAGAGGTCGACCAGCATCGGGATGTCGCGCGACGGCAGGCAGTCGCCGTACCAGGACGACTTGATCTGCCCGCCGCGACCGAAGACCTCGTGCAGCGGCAGGTCGATCCGCATCTCCGGCGTCGGTACGCCGACGAGCACCACCGTGCCCGCGAGGTCGCGCGCTTCGAACGCCTGGGTGAACGTCTCCGGCCGGCCGACCGCGTCGACCACCACGTCGGCGCCGAAGCCACCGGTCGCCGCCCGGATCTCCTCGACGACGTCCTGCGAGCCGCCGTCGACCAGGTGCGTGGCCCCGAACCCCTTCGCCCACTGGAGCTTGCGGTCGTCCACGTCGACGGCGACGATCGTGCGCGCACCCGCGAGCCGGGCGCCGGCGATCGCCGCGTTGCCGACGCCGCCGCAGCCGATGACGGCGACCGTGTCGCCGCGGCCGACGTTGCCGGTGTTCATGGCCGCGCCGAGACCGGCCATCACGCCGCAGCCGAGCAGCCCCACCGTCGCGGGCGACGCGGTCGCATCGACCTTGGTGCACTGGCCGCTCGCGACGAGCGTCTTCTCCGCGAACGCGCCGATCCCGAGCGCCGGCGACAGCTCGGTGCCGTCGGCCAGCGTCATCCGCTGCGTGGCGTTGTGCGTGTCGAAGCAGTACCAGGGGCGGCCCCGCGCGCAAGCCCGGCAGCGCCCGCACACCGCGCGCCAGTTGAGCACGACGAAGTCGCCGGTCGCCACGTCGTCGAC
>DASQMY010000363.1:0-11671 GCA_035645255.1 Mycobacteriales bacterium | reverse complement strand
CGCGTCGAGGAGACCTCTGCCGGGGGTCTGGTCCTCGACCGGCGGGCACCGGACGCCAACGGCGCGCTGATCGGCCGGCTGGACCGGCGCGGCCGGCTGCTGTGGTCGCTCCCGAAGGGCCACCTCGAGGCAGGTGAGTCCGCACCGGAGGCGGCGGCCCGTGAGGTGGCCGAGGAGACCGGCATCCATGGTCAGGTGGTCGCGCCGCTCGGGACGATCGACTTCTGGTTCGTCGCCGACGGCTCCCGGATCCACAAGACCGTCCACCACTTCCTGCTGGTCGCGCAGAGCGGCGAGCTCAGCGCCGACGACGTCGAGGTCCACGAGGTCGCCTGGGTGCCGCTCGCCGAGCTGCGTGACCGGTTGTTCTACCCGGACGAGCGGGCGCTGATCGACAAGGTGCCGGCCCTGCTCGCGGACTCGGCCTGACCGTGCGGGCCGCCGTACTCGCCCTCGTCGTCGCGGCGCAGCTGGTCGTGCCCGTCGCGGCTGCCCCAAGAGCGGCGGCGCAGCCGTCGCCCTCCCCGGCCGGCGTGATCGACCCGCCGGCCAATGCCGTCAGCGTGCGGATCTCCGAGCTCGACGCCGTCGTCTCCAGCACGCCCGGTGACCGGGTGCGCCTGCGCGTCGAGCTGGTCAACACCTGGACGGAGATGGATCGGATCCGCGTGCTGCTGCTGCTCGGACCGCCGCTGCACGCTCGCTCCCAGCTGCGCGAGCCGCCCGACGCGCGGCCGCCCGACCTCCGGCCGGCGGCGGAGACCGTGTGGCGCAGCGATACGGCCGCGGACGGGTCAGCGGACCCGCAGCTGGCCTTCGACGACTTCGCCGCCGGCAGCAGCCGCTCGCTGACGATCGAGGTGCCGGTGGAGGAGCTCGGGATCGCACCGCCCGCGCAGACCGCCGTATTCCCCCTCCGCGTCGCGGTGACGTCGTTCAACGAGGCGCTGGTCGGTGCCGCCGACACGTTCGTGGTCTGGGAGCCCACCGCGCCCGCGCAGCCCCTTCGGCTGGGCTGGGTCGTGCCGGTGGCCGACGTCCCGCACCGCGACCTGCTCGGTCGGCACATCGGCGAGGACCTGCAGGGCTCGCTCTCGCCGGGCGGGCGGCTGGACACCCTCCTCGGCACGGTCGAGGAGGCCGGCCGGATCGCGCAGACGAGCGGCGGCAAGCCACTGCGGCTGACGCTCGCACTCGACGCCGACCTGGTCGAGGCGGTCGACGAGATGACCGAGCCCTACCGGGTGGTGCGCGGCGGTGGGCCGGAGGAGGCGCGGCCGGCTAGCCCGGACGCCGGGCGCTGGCTCCAGCGGCTGCGGTCGCTGGCCGCGCAGCACGCCGTGGTCGCGCTGCCGTACGCCGACGCCGACGTCGCCGCGCTGACGCACGCCAGGCGCCCGGGCACCGCGACGGCACTGGTGCGCTACGGGCGCGGGCGGCTGCGCGAGCTCGGGCTGCCCCCAGCCGCAGCACTCGCCTGGCCTGCTGACGGCCGGCTGGACGTGCCGACCGCCGCGAGTCTGGCCGGCGGCGGCGTCACGGCGACCGTCCTGAGCGAGGCGGTGCTCCCTGCCTTGACCGGGACGGTGCTCACGCCGACCGCCGTCGCCCCGTTCACCGCCGACGGCCGGACGTTCACCGGGGTCGTCGCCGACACGTCGCTGACCGAGCTGACCAGCGACGTCGAGTTCGCGGCTGGCGGGCCGCTGCTCGGCGAGCAGCTGCTGGTCGCCGACAGCGCCCTGCTGCACGCGGAGCGGCCCGGCGTACCGCGGGACGCCGTCGTCACGCTGCCGCGGCTGTGGGCACCGGACCGCGTCGCCGCGGCGGGCGTGCTGGCCCGCGTGTCGGCGACACCCTGGGTCGTGCCGACGGCCGTCGCGGACATGGTGGCGGACGGTCCGCGCGCGACGGAGCGGGTCACCGAGCTGCGGCCGCTGACCCGCCAGGCGCGGGCGGCCGAGCTGCCGCGCGACGCGGTTCGCGCGGCGGCGGCGCAGCGCGTCCGGTTCGTGGCGTTCAGTCAGCTTCGGGAGCCGACCAGCGACCCCGGCCAGACCGAAGCCGGTGACCGGCTCGCCGAGCAGCTGACCGGCTGGCGGGTCGGGATCTCCCGCGCCTTCTCCGTGCAGTGGCGCGGGCGCCCGGCCGGTCCGGCATTGCTCACTGCACAGGCCGCGGAGCGGCTGGCCGAGCTCTCCGGAAGGATCACTGTCGCGCTGACCGAGGTGACGCTCACCAGCACGACCGGCCGCGTCCCGGTCACCGTGGTCAACACGCTGGGGACGCCGGTCCGCGTGCGACTGCGGCTGCAGAGCGAGCGGCTGCTGACCTTCGGGCACGTGCCCGACACGCCGGTGCCCCCCGGTCAGCACACGATCGCGGTGAGCTTCAAGGCCGAGACGGTCGGCCGGTTCCGCGTGACGGCACAGCTCTACACGGCCACCGACCGGGCGGTCAGCCCGCCCGTGGAGATCCTGGTACGGACGACCGCGTACGGGCCGCTCGCACTGGCGGTGACCGGTGCGGCGTTCGGCCTTCTCGTGCTGATCGTGGTCGTCCGGCTGCTGCTGCGGCGCCGGCGCGGCAAGCCACCGGTGGCCGCCGACGAGCCGGCGCCCGCGCCGCCGCCGCTCGTACCGGTCGGGTCGGACCCTTCGTGACGGCAGCGACCGAGCCCGCCACCGGCAGCGTCACCAGGTCGAGCGGGGTGATGGCCCTCGGCACGATCGCCTCGCGGGCGACCGGGTTCCTGCGGGTGATGGTCCTCGCCGCGGCGCTCGGCACCGGCGGCGCCCGCGGCGGCCTGGCCGACCCCTACAACGTCGGCAACGTGATGCCCAACATCATCTACGAGCTGCTGCTCGGCGGGATCCTGACGAGCATCGTCGTCCCGCTGCTCGTCCGCAGTGCGCGGGAGGACGGCGACGAGGGAACGGCGTTCGCCCAGTCGCTGCTGTCGATGGTGGTCGTGGTACTGACCGCGCTGACCGTGGTGTCGGTGCTGGCGACCCCGCTGCTGCTGCGGGTCTACAAGGCGCACGGTGACCCGACGGCCGAGGAGGTCCTGTTCACCCGGCTGTTCCTGCCGCAGATCGTCTTCTACGGCGTGGGCGCGACGGTCGGCGCGATCCTCAACACCCGCGGCCGGTTCGGGCCGCCGATGTTCACGCCCGTCCTCAACAACCTCGTCGTCATCGGCACCGGGCTGCTGTTCGTCGTCGTCGCCGGCGCCGACCGCGGCGACGTCGAGCGCGTGACCAGTGGCGAGATTGCGCTGCTCACCGTCGGGACGACGCTCGGCGTGGTGGTGATGACGCTGGCCCTGCTGCCGGCACTGCGGTCGACCGGGTTCCGCTGGCGGTGGCGGTGGGACTGGCGCGACCCCCGGCTCCGCGCCGCAAGCCGGCTGGGCGGCTGGGTGCTCCTCTACGTCGCGGTCAACCAGGTCGGCTTCGCCGTCGTCGTCCGCCTGGCGCGCGAGGCCGAGGACCGTTTCACCACCTACTACTACGCGTTCCAGCTCTTCCAGCTGCCGCACGCGATCGTGACGGTCTCCGTCATCAGCGCGCTGCTGCCACGGATGAGCCGGCACGCCGCCGCCGGGCGGCTCGGCGACCTCGGCGCGGAGCTGAGCATGGGACTGCGCCTGAGCCTGTCGCTGGTCGTCCCGGCGGTGGCGGCCTACCTCGTCCTCGCCAAGCCGATCTCGGTCGCCCTGTTCGCCCGCGGGCTGACCAGCGAGGCGGACGCGGCGCTGCTCGGCCGGGTCCTGATGGGGTTCACCGTCGGGCTGGTGTTCTTCACCGCCTTCCAGCTGCAGCTGCGCGGCTTCTACGCGATGCACGACAGCCGGACGCCCGCGCTGATCAACGTCGCCGTCAACGCGACGATGGTCGCCGTCGACGTCGTGCTGTTCAACGTGCTCGAGGGTGATGCCCGGGTGGTCGGCCTCGCGACCGGCTACGCCGCGTCGTACGCCGTGGGACTGGCGGTCTCGACGGTGGTGCTGCGCCGGCGGCTCGGCGGCATCGGCGGCCGCGTCGTGCTGACCGTGCTGGCGAAGGTCCTCCTCGCGGCCACTGCCGCAGCCGCCCCGGCGTACGCCGCGGCACGGGTGGTGCAGACCAGCGCGGGAACGAAGACGGCCGGTTCCGCGCTGGCAGCGCTGACCGGGCTCGCGGTGCTCGGTGCGGTCTACCTCGTCGTCGCCCGGGCCCTGCACGTCGCGGAGGTCACCGAGCTGACCGGACTGGTCGGCGCGCGGCTGCGCCGCTGACCGGCTCAAGGCCGCTGCTCCGGACGCCGATTGGGAAGCAACGGTCCCGAGAGGTGCTCATCATGCGAGCTCGTCCAGCAAGCGTCACCCGTACGTGTGGTGCCGGCGATGCGGTCGACCGCGGCGACATCGTGCTCGGCTGGCTGACCAAGGTGATCGTCGTGATGACGATCATCGGGCTGTTCGTCGTCGAGGGCCTGTCCATCGTGAGCGCCCGGATCAGCGGCCAGGACGTCGCCGACGGCGTCGCGCTCGCCGGCTCGGAGGCCTACTCGAGCAAGAAATCGGCGAAGACGGCACTGCGGGCCGCGCAGGCCGAAGCCGTCTCGAACGGTGCCGAGATCGTCCCCGGCAGCTTCCTCGTCGCGCGCGACGGCCGGGTCACTGTCACGGTTCGGCAGACGGCCAAGACCGTCCTGCTCTACCGCGTCGAGCAGACCAGGAAGTGGGCGCAGATCGACTCGCACGGCAACGCCCGCTCGGTGGTGAACTGACGTCCCGCGCTATCCGCGCACACGTCCCGACCGTAACGCCGAGTCCTGCCCAGCGGTCGCCGGGGACGTCCCTCTCGAGCACACCCCCATGGGCGGGAGCGGGGAACCCACAGGTCCCATCGGACGCGCAAGCGTCCGCGGGGTGAAGCCACCCAGTGTGGCCGGGCAGCCTCCCAGCCCGAACCCGACAGCTCACCCCGCAGGCGGCCGGGAAGGGATCTCGTCCTCGTGTCCACCGTCCAGCACCCCCTCACGCGCGAAGTTCCACGGCGGACCGCGCGACTGCTCCTCGGCGCGGTCGCGACCGCGCTGACGGCCGGGCTCTTCGCCGTACCGGCGCACGCCGCCGCAGCCACGTCACTGAGCACGCCGGTCAACCGCACGATCAGCCGGGGCACGGCGACCGTGATCAAGACCCGCCTGACCGCCGGCGGCGTCGCGCTCGCCGGGAGGCCGGTGGTGCTCTACAAGTACATCGCCGGCACGTGGCGCAGCGGCGGCACGGTCGCGACCTCGGCCACCGGCTATGCAGTATTCAGCTACGCGCCGACCGCGAGCCGCACGGTCGCCGTGCTCTTCCGCGGGGACGTGAAGTACGCCGCCAGCCGCAGCGCCAACTTCCGGATCACCGTGCTCCAGAGCATCGTCACGGAGGCCGCCCGGCACCGCGGCAAGCCCTACCGCTGGGGCGCCACCGGGCCGGGCAGCTTCGACTGCTCCGGCTACACCGGCTACGTCTACCGGCAGGTCGGCAGGTCACTGCCGCGCACGTCCGGCATGCAGCGGGGGGCGACGCGGCGGATCGCCGCCGCCGACCGCCGGCCCGGCGACCTCGTGTTCGTCCACAGCTCGAGTGGTGCCGTCTACCACGTCGCGATCTACTCGGGCGGCGGCTACTGGTGGGAGTCGCCCAAACCCGGCAGCTACGTGCGGAACGTGCGCATCTGGTCCTCCCGGGTGTCGTACGGCCGGTTGTAGCGTCACCGCCTGCCAACCGGCGTAGATGGACCCTCCAACTTCCGCTCCGAACGCAACATGGAGGGTCCATCTTCGGCGCGCCCGTGGCAGGGCAAGCGCACAGACTCGGTACGGCGGGGTGTCGGTTCGCGGCCGGCCGGGCAGATCCTGCCTCGAGCACCCAGCGGTCCGCGAGGAGGTGGCGTAGCGATGCGGGGCACCGCGTCCACGCTCGTCGCCGGCCGCTACCGCCTCGATCGGCCGCTGCGCTCCGGTGCCTGCGCGACGCTCTGGCGCGCGGTGGACGAGGTCCTCGCCCGCCCGGTCGCCGTCAAGATCCTCGACGCGCCTGAGGCGGTTCCCGGCTGCTCGTCGGTGGAGGAGGCCGTCGCGCTGTACACCGGCTCCGCGCTGTCCGCCGGTCGGCTCGCCCACCCCACGATCGCCAGCACGTACGACGCCGGTACGGACGACGACCTGCCCTACATCGTCACCGAGTGGGTCGACGGGCGTCCGCTGGCCGACCTCGCGTCGGCCGACCGGCCGATCGCGGCAGGGCAGGCGGCGCACCTCGTGGTCCAGGTCGCCGACGCGGTCGCCTTCGCCCATGCCAGCGGCGTGACGCACGGCGACCTCGACGCGAGCAACGTGATCGTCTGCGCCGACGGGGCCGTCAAGATCACCGACTTCGCGGTCGGCGCCGCGCTCTGCGACCGGTCGCCGCCGGCCGCGCTCGAGGGGCTCGGCGACGAGCTGCGCGACACCCGCGCGGTCGCCGCGCTGCTCTACCTGCTGCTCACCGGCCGGTCCGCGTACGGCGCCGAGCCAGCGGTGCCGCCCGCACCCCGGCACGACGGCCGGCTGCTCTCGCCGCTGCAGGTGCGGGCCGGCGTACCGCGCGACGCCGACTCGGTCGTCATGCGCGCTCTCGAACCGCAGATCGCCCGCGGCGAGCCGATCACGACACCGGACGCGCTCGCCGCGGCGCTCCGCCCGCTGGTGGCGGACGCGGCCGCCGAACCGCCGGCAGCCGCCGAACCGGTCGGTGAGCCGGCCGACCGCCCGCCCTCGCGGCTGCTGCGCGCCGGCGTCCCGCTCCTGGTGCTGACGATCGTGGGCGCGGGCGGCTACGCACTGGCGGCGGCGCTGTCGTCCCGGTCGGAGCGGGCGCCGGCCGGCGCGACCGCGACGGCGACGACGACCCCCGCTGCCGAGACCGCCGGCGCCGCTGCGCTCACCGGCGTGCCGGTCGCGGAGGTCGGCGACTTCGACCCGCTCGGCCGACCCGACAGCGAGAACTCCCGGCTCGCCCGGTTGGCCGTGGACGGCGACCCGGCCAGCGCCTGGGAGACCGAGCGCTACGGCAGCGCGGCGCTCGGCGGACTGAAGTCAGGGGTGGGGCTGCGCTTCGACCTCGGCCGGCCGGTCGCCGTACGCGAGGTGCGGGTGACGCTGGTCGACCCGGGTGCCGGCCTCGAGCTGCGCTCCGGCGACACGACCACGCGGGACGTCGACCGCTACGGGGTCGTCGCCCGGGCGCCCGAGGCCGGCCGGTCCGTGGTGCTGCGCCCGACCGAGGGCGGCCCGGCCCGCTACTGGGTGCTGTGGATCACCCGGCTGCCGGGCACGTCGGGCGGCTTCCGCGCCAAGGTCGCCGACGTCGCGTTCTACCGCTGACCTGCGCGCTACGCTGCCCGGCAGGCTGGGGCGCCAGCCGCTGCGCCACGCGGGGAGGCAGACGCTGGGCACGCGCGACGACGAGACCGACGACGCGACCCTCGTCGCCAGGCACATCGCCGGCGACCGGTCGGCGTTCGACGTGCTCGTCCGCCGGCACCGTGACCGCGCCTGGGCCGTGGCGCTGCGCACCCTCGGCGACCCGAGCGAGGCCGAGGACGCCGTGCAGGACGCGTTCCTGTCGGCGTTCCGCAAGGCCGACCGCTTCCGCGGCGACGCCCAGTTCACCACCTGGCTGCACCGGATCGTCGTCAACGCCTGCCTGGACCGCATGCGCCGGCGCCGCGTGCGGCCGGTGGCGGCGTACGACGACAGCGCGCTGGACACCGTGCCCGACCCGCGCGACGCGCTCGGCGAGCGAGAGACCGCGCTCGAGGTCGGCGAGGCGCTGCAGCGGCTGACCGACGACCAGCGGCTCGCCATCGTCCTGGTCGACCTGCAGGGCATGTCGGTCGAGGAAGCGGCCGGCGTCCTCGACGTCCCGGTCGGCACGGTGAAGAGCCGCTGCCACCGGGGCAGGGCGCGCCTGGCGGTCCACCTCGGGCACCTGCGGCCGGAGCGCAGCTCCGGGCAGTCGCCCGGAACGGGAACCAGAGCGAGCCCCGGCGCCTCCAAGGAGTAGCGCCCACCCACGACCGCAGAGCGAGGCAATGAGCAACCAGCCGCCACCCGAGGACCGGCCCACCGGGCCGGTCAGCGGCGTGCACCCGGAGATCGACGAGCTGTCGGCGTACGCCGCCGGCGACCTCGCCGAGGACGACGCCACCAGGGTCGCCGGGCACGTCGCTGGGTGCGCGGAGTGCACGGGCGACGTCGCCGCGCTGCGGGCGGCGGTGGCCGATCTGCATGCGCTGCCAGCGGTCACCATGCCGGCCGACGTCGCGGACCGCCTGGCGGACGCCGTACGCCGGGAGCGCGCGGCAGCCGATGCGATCCCCGCACCGGGAGCGGTGAGCTCGAGCGGCGGGGCCGGGCGGCTCCGGCGGCGCGCCACGCCCTGGCCGGGCATCGCGGCCGGCCTGGCGGCTGTCGCGCTGGGCGGCGCGGTAGTCGCCGGCGCGCTCAGCGGCGGCGCGGACGACTCCGCGGACACGACTGCCGGTTCGGCGAAGTCCGAGCAGACGGCCGCGGCGGCGACGTCCGCCGCTGCCGAGGACGGTGGGCCGGCGCCGGCGGCCGGCTCGCCGGCACCGGCCGCGACGGCGGCCGCGTCCCCGTCGGACACGACCACGACGGCGATCCGCGCCACCGGCACCGACTACCACCGCGACACAGCGAGGTTCACCGGTGAGGTGCGCGCCGCGCTCGCCACGCCGCCCGCGGTCGACATCGCGGAGCCGCTGTCGGCTGCGTCGCCGTTCTCCGCCGAGGAGCGCACTGCGCTCGGGGAGCTGCGCAGCGGCGGCGACGCCGTCGCGGCCGAGCTGCGCCCCTTCACCCAGGACGCGAAGCGCGTCGCGCAGTGCGTCGCGGTGCTGACCGGCGGCGACCCGGTCGACCTGGTGTCGATCGACCTCGCCCGGTTCGTCGGCCGGCCGGCGGCGGTGTTCGTCTTCGCCGGCGCCGAGCCGTCGACGTACGCGGTCTACGTCGTCCGTCCCGACTGCGGCGCCAGCGAGACCGCGCCGGACCCCCAGCTGCACTACGAGGTCGTGACCGCGGGGTAGCGACGACGGCTCCGGCCGGGAATCGCCCACCGCTAGCATCCGTTACGCCAGCGCCCGTCTCGCGTATGCCGAACCGGAAGGCCCAGCTGCAGTGACCGACGACCAGGTCCGCGACGTCATCATCATCGGCTCGGGACCTGCCGGTCTCACCGCGGCGCTCTACAGCGCGCGCGCCGAGCTGAAGCCGTTCGTCATCGAGGGCGCCGCCGCCGGCGGCCAGCTGATGCTGACCACCGAGGTGGACAACTTCCCGGGCTTCCCCAGCGGCATCATGGGTCCGAACCTGATGGACAACATGCGCAAGCAGGCGGAGCGGTTCGGCGCCGACTTCCTCACCGACGACGTCACCGAGGTCGACCTGGCCGGCGACGTCAAGCGGGTCGTCGTCTCCGGCGACGAGTACGCCGCCCGCACGGTCATCATCTCGACTGGCGCGCGGGCGAGGTGGCTCGGACTGCCGCACGAGCAGGCGCTGATCGGCCGCGGCGTCTCGTCGTGCGCGACCTGTGACGGGTTCTTCTTCCGCGAGCAGGACATCGTCGTCGTCGGCGGCGGCGACTCCGCCATGGAGGAGGCGACGTTCCTCACCAGGTTCGCGCGGACCGTGACCATCGTCCATCGCCGGGACACGCTGCGCGCGAGCAAGATCATGCAGAACCGCGCCCGCAGCAACGACAAGATCCGCTGGGCGCTCAACTCGGCGGTCACCGACGTGTTCGGCGAGAGCAGGGTCGAGGGCGTGCAGCTCACCGACACCGTGACCGGAGCGCAGACTCGGCTCGACGTGAGCGGACTGTTCATCGCCATCGGCCACGACCCCAACACGACGTTGTTCAAGGGCCAGGTCGCGCTCGACGACGAGGGCTACGTGCTCGTCGACGCGCCGAGCACCCGGACCGACGTCCCCGGCGTCTTCGCGTGCGGCGACTGCGTGGACCACACCTACCGGCAGGCCATTACCGCGGCGGGCACCGGTTGTGCCGCGAGCCTCGACGCCGAGCGGTTCCTGGCCGCGCTCGGCTAGCCAGCTCCGGCGCGCCGCCGCGCCGGATCTCTAGGAGCCGGCCGGCTCCGGGCGGTCCGGGGCGGCGGCCGGCTGCGGCGCGCTGAGCATGCTGATCGTCGTGCCGCCCGCGCCGGCGGCGTAGTCGGCCCAGCTGCGCACCTGGGTCTCGCCGTCCTGGCCGACGTCGGCCGGGGCGCCGGTCACCGGTGCGGCGTCCGCCGGTGCCGCGGTCTGCCTGCCTGGTCGTGCGCGCGGACCATCGCGAAGCGTCCGGTCGGCACGGGTGAAGCTGCCGCGGCGGCGCTCGTCGGCGCTCGGGAAGCCGTCCCTCGCCCAGTCGTTGAACCACAGCGTGACCAGCGTCGGGACCGCCGGCAGGACGACGTACAGCAGCGCGCTGACACCCGTCGCGCTGGAGTCCGCCGGCCCGTCACCGGTGACGGCACCGACGACGACGCCGACGAGTCCGGACCAGCCGACGAACGCGGCTACCCAGACCATCACCGACAGCGTGTACCGCCCTGTCCGACCCATGCCGCCAGTCTACGGCGGGGAATCAGCGGACCCGCCACGGCGTTGCGCCGGACAGCACGTGACCGTGACGCTGCGCCGCAGAGCAGAGCAGCCCGACCAGAAGGAGCGCTTCCGTGGGAGCGACCAAGACCGTGACCGACGCGACGTTCGCCGACGAGGTGCTGTCGAGCGACAAGCCGGTGCTCGTCGACTTCTGGGCCGAGTGGTGCGGGCCGTGCAAGCAGGTCGCGCCGGTGCTCGAGGAGATCGCCGCGCAGCACGCCGACAAGATCAGCGTGGTCAAGCTGAACATCGACGAGAACCCCGAGGTCGCCCGCGCCTACCAGATCCTCTCGATCCCGACGATGAGCGTCTTCATCGGCGGCAAGATCGACAAGAGCATCGTCGGCGCGCGGCCGAAGGCGGCCATCCTGCGTGATCTGGAGAGCTACCTCTAGGGCCGGTAGCATGCCCGCCAACCGGCGATCGGTGCGCCTTCCGAACCCGGCTGACATGTCCGCGCAAACCTGAGGACACCCGCGGTATGCAGCTCGTCCGCCTAGGCGACCGTGGCCCGGTCGTCGCCGAGATCCGCAGCAAGCTCGCGGTGCTCGGCCTGCTGCCGCCCGGCGAGGCCGGTGACGTGTTCGACGCCGAGTGCGACCGCGCGGTGCGGCACTTCCAGCAGACCCGTGAGCTGACCGTCGACGGCGTCGTCGGCGAGCAGACCTACCGCTCGCTCGACGAGGCCCGCTGGCGCCTCGGCGACCGGCTGCTCTACCACCACATCACCCACCCGTTCGTCGGCGACGACGTCGCCGACCTGCAGGCCAGACTGCTCGAGCTCGGCTTCGACAGCGGCCGGCCGGACGGCATCTTCGGCCAGCGCACGGCGACCGCGCTGCGAGACTTCCAACGCAACGTCGGCTTGAGCCCGGACGGCACGTTCGGGCCGACCACCATCCGCGCGATGGAGCAGCTGCGCCGCACGGTGGTCGGCGGCGAGCCGGCCAGGCTT
>DASQMY010000362.1:0-14084 GCA_035645255.1 Mycobacteriales bacterium | reverse complement strand
GCGCCCCAGATGTTCCAGCCGTCGGCGACCGACCCGGCCAGCCGGGCCATCGCCGGACCGGACCCGCCGAGCCACACCGGTACGCCGGGAGCACCGTCCCGCACCGCCGCGACGGCCGCGAGGACGGCCGAGGTCCGCTGCGCCGGCCCGAGCACCGGCAGCCCCACCGCGTGGTCCTCCGCAGCGTTGAACCGGTCGCCGCCACCGAGGCCGCAGACGACCCGGCCGGGGGCGGCGAGCGCGAGTGTCCGCAGCATCGCCGTGAGCGTCGCCGCCGGGCGGAGGCTGGCGCGCAGGACGAGCGGCAGCAGGTCGACCCGCTCGGTCGCTGCGGCGACGGCCGTGAGAGTGGTGAGGCACTCGAGGATCGGCCGGCTCGGCGGTCCGCCGAGCGGCGTCAGGTGGTCGAACAGGCTGACGACGTCGTAGCCGTCGGCTTCGGCCTCGGCGGCCGCGGACAGCACCGCGCGCCCGTCCGCGGTGAACTGAGGCAGGCAGACGCCCAGCCGCAGCCGGCTCATCACGCCTCGCGGCGAGCCAGGTCGGCCGCGCCCACGAGCCCCGCCTCGTTGCCCATCTGGGCGAGTACGACCTCGGCGAGCGGCCGGTACCCGCGCCCGGTCAGCTCGGCGGCGTACGCCGCCTGCACGGGATCGAGCAGCAGGTGACCCGCCTGCGACACGCCGCCGCCCAGGATGAACAGGCCGGGGTCGAGCAGCGCAGAGAGGTTGGCGAGCCCGATCCCGAGCCAGCCGGCGATCTGGTCGAACAGCTCGAGCGCCAGCGCGTCACCCTCCTCGGCCGCCTGGGTGACGAACGGGCCGGTGATCGCGTCCGGGTCGCCGTCCGCCAGCTCGAGCAGCCGGGCGGCGGTGACCGGCGACGCCTTCGCGCGCTCGCGCGCCGCGCGGGTCAGCGCACCCCCGCTGCTGTACTGCTCCCAGCAGCCCTGGTTGCCGCACCCGCAGCGGATGCCCTCGTGCTCGACGATCATGTGCCCGGGCTCGCCCGCGCCGCCGAACCGGCCGCGGTAGAGGGTGCCGTCCAGCACGATGGCGCCGCCGATGCCGGTGCCGACCGTGATGAGCAGCAGGTCGTCGTGGCCCCGCCCTGCGCCGAACCTCGACTCCGCCCAGCCGGCTGCGTTGGCGTCGTTCTCGATGAAGACCGGCAGCGGCACGCGGCCGGCCAACCGCTCGCGCAACGGCTCGTCGCGCCAGGCCAGGTTAGGGGCGAACCGAACCGTGCTGCGCGACTCGTCGATGAATCCGGCGGCACCCACGCCGACCGCGACGGCCTCGTGGTCGGCGCACAGCTCGAGGATGACCCCGACGATGACCTCCGCGGTCTCGTCCGGGTCCTGGCTTGGGGTCGGCCGGCGGATCTCGGCGATCACCTTGCCGTCGTCGTCGACGACGCCGCCCAGCACCTTGGTGCCGCCGACGTCGACACCTATCGCCAGCGTCACTCGTCGCCCTCCCGGACCGGGATGTGCTGCACGGGTCGCCGGTGGCCGACCGTCCACGCGCGGTCGTGCGCGTCGAGCAGGCTGCGCAGCGCGAGCACCAGCGAGCCGGCGGCGTCCGCGGCGTGCTCGAACGCCTCCGGCCGGGCGGTCCGGACGGCCGCCAGCAGCTGGCAGAGCGGGCACGCCGTGCACTCGGTCCGCGGCGCACCCGCGTCGGCGCGCTCCCGCCACCAGTCCTCGACCGCGCCGAGCAGCCTGGTCGCCTCCTCGGCGAGCGGGCCGGCCTGGCTCATGTCGACATCCACAGGGCCGGGTCGGGCGCGAAGTCGACGCGCAGCCGGCCCGCGCGCAGCTGGGCACCGGTGACGACGCACCGGCGCAGCGCGCTCGGCAGCGCGAGCACGCGCCGGTGCCCGGCGACCGTCACGACGATCTCGTCCCCGCGGCGCACCAGGTCGACGTCCGAGCGGTCGGCCAGCGGCAGCGCGATCTCCATCAGGTAGCCGCCGCTGTCGGCGCGGGTCACCGCGACCGGGTCGTCGGTCGGGCGCACCGCGAACGGGTCGTCGGCGCCGTACATCTGGGCGGCCAGCTCGGCCAGCTGGTCCCGGCCGACCGGCTCGCTCGCGCGGTACGGCGCGCGGTGGACGGTCAGCCCGGCGAAGGAGTCGTCGACCGCGGCGAGCTGGGCGCGCTGGGCGGCGACCCAGCCGGCCCGCCACGGGTCGTCGCCGCCGGGCGGGAAAACGCGGTTGGCGACGACGCCGTCGACGCGGTAGCCGTAGAGGCTGAGCGAGGTGAGCGTCCGGCGGGCCTCAGCGACGACGACCGCCTCCGGCGTCAACACCAGGCGGACGCTGGTCAGCTCGGGGTCGGTCAGCACCCGGCGTACCCCGGCCAGCTCCTCGCGCAGCCGGGCAACCGCCTCGAACAGCGCGTCGTCGGGGACCGGCAGGCCGGCGACCCGGCTGAGGACGGGACGCAGCGAACGCACCACGCGGCGCTCGACCGGGAACAGCCGGTCGGCGTACCAGGTCAGGACGTCGGGCAGCGCCAGCAGGCGCAGCGTCTCCGCGGCCGGCGCGCAGTCGACCACGACGAGGTCCCAGCGCCCGGACAGCACCTGGCCCCGCACCTCGATCAGGGCGAGCACCTCCTCGGCGCCCGGCAGGACCGTGAGCTCCTCGGCCTCCAGCACGTCGACGCCGCCGGACTCGAGCAGCGTGAGCAGGTAGCCCTGGACCTCGCGCCAGCTCCGCTCGAAGCCGCCCTGCGCGTCGACCTGCAGGCCGTACAGACCGGCGTCGAGCTCGGCCGGCTCCGCGCCGATCGGTGCGGCGAACGCGTCGGCGAGCGAGTGCGCCGCGTCGGTCGAGATGACCAGGGTCTTCAGGCCGCGGGCCGCGGCCAGCGTCGCCGTCGCGGCAGCCGTGGTCGTCTTGCCGGCGCCGCCCTTGCCGGTGAAGAGCAGGACGCGCAAGTCAGGCCGAGCCCTCGACCCGGCGCTTCAGTTCCTTGAGCGCCGTGTCCATGATGACCTTCTCCGCCTTGCGCTTGAACATGCCGAGCATCGGCACGCCGAGGTCTACCGCGAGCGAGTAGGTGACCTCGCTGGCGTTGTCGGTCGCCAGGATGTCGTACGACCCGTCGTTCTTCTTGAGCGACCCCTCCGCGAGCGACCAGGAGACGACGGAGTGCGCGTCGTCCTCGTCCCAGGTGTAGGTCAGCACGTAGTCGGCCTTCACCACCCCGGCGTCGAGGACGAAGCTGACCCGCTCCGGCCGGCCGTGCTCGCCGGTGCTCAGCACCTCGACCCGCTTGATGTAGCCCGCCCACTGCGGGTAGCTGGCGAAGTCCGCGATCACGTCGACGATCTCGCGCGGCGACGCGTTGATGCCGATGCTCGCGGTTGCCTGGTCAGCCATTGGGCGCCTCCTCACGGGCCGTGCGTCGCGCGACCTTATCCCGATCACCACTCCAGCACGTACGGCGTGCCGCGGCGCCGGAAGTGGCCGACGTTGACGCACTCGGTCCGCCCGATCCGGGCCGTCGCCTCCAGCGGCTGGTGGACGTGCCCGAACAGCGCGCGCTCCGGCTGCGTCCGCTCGATGTGGTCGCGTACGGCGACGCTGCCGCGTTCGTGGCGGCGGGCCTCGACGTCGTACACCAGGCCAGGGACGTCGGGCGGGATGTGCGAGCAGAGGACGTCGACCTCGCCGACCGCCGCGACCTTGGCCGCGTAGACGTCGTCGGGCAGCTCCGTCGGCGTCCGCATCGGTGTCTGCAGGCCGCCGCCGACGAAGCCGAACAGCTTGCCCCCGATGTCGACGGTCTCGCCGTCGAGCAGCGTGATGCCGTCGCGCAGGTACTCGGGGTAGAGGTGCGGCAGGTCGACGTTGCCGTAGGTGAGATAGGTGGGCGTGGGGAACGCCGCGAACAGCTCCGCGTACTGCCGACGGACGGCGTCCTCGATGAGCGCGGTCCGGTCGCCCTCGACGCCGGCCCACAGCTGCTGCGACCACTTAAGTGCGTCGTCGAAGCGCTGAGCGGTGCGCAGCTCGACGAGCTTGACGACCGCCGGAGTGCCGAACAGGTCGGCCATGATCCCGGAGTGGTCCGCGTAGTCGATGAAGTGGATCAGGTCACCGAGGCACACCAGCGCGTCGGCCCCGTCACCCGCGCGGGCCAGCGCGTCGACGGCGCCGTGGACGTCCGAGACGACGTGCACCCGCATGCATCGAGCATACGGACGCGGTGCCGCTAGCGGGTCAGCTCGGGATCGAGCTCCTCGACGGGACCTGGCGACCCCTTGGGGACCGGGGTCGCGTCGGTGCCGTCCGCCGGCAGCTGCTCGTCGGTCGCTCCGGCGCCCGACGGCGACGGTGCCGGCTGCTCCTCGTCCTCGGCCGACCCCGGCCGGGTCACGATCTCGCCGACCGTGATGGACGGGTTCGGCTGGTCCTTGACGTCGGTGCCGCAGAACGATGCCAGCCCGACCGTGAGGACCAGGATCGCCGCGATCGCGATGCCGCGGATCAGCATGGTGCGGCGGTTGACGACGCTGATCGGCGTGGCGAGGTCGGCGCCGAACGGTGCGGTGCACGAGCGGCAGACGTCGACGTCGAAGCCGTTGACCGACCGGCACCGCGTGCACGGCCACCCGCCGGCGCCCGTCGCCGGTGGGGCGGTCGCCGGCTGGGTCGCGAGCTGGGGTGCGATGACCGGCGCCGCGCCGCCGTACGCGACTGCGAGGACCTGCTCGTACGGCGCGAACAGCAGATCGCCCGCAGCGCCGGCCGGCTGGCCGGCATGGGGTGGTGCGGCGGGGGCGGCGTACGCCGGGCTCGTGGCCGGCGTCGCCGTCGGTGCGACGGAGGGCTTGGGGTACGGCGCGCGGTCGGCCACCGCGGGTGCCGGGCGCAGGTCGGCATAGCAGAGCGTGCACCACTGGGCACCTCTGCGAACGGCCGCGGCACAGCTAGGGCAGCGGTCGATGTCCATGCGTCCACCTCCGCCACTCCTATCGGCAGCAGCGGGGCCGCGCTTCACCCGTTCGGCGTAACTTCCTGCGACCGGGCGGCTGAGTCGCGCGGTTCGCCGGGCGGGCGACCCGCCTCGAGCCGGTCCTTGAGCCGGTTGACGCCCGCCTTCGTCGCGATCGCGTGCGCGCGGGTCGCGTGCAGCGCGGTGCGGGCCAGCCGCCGTGGCGGCCCGGTCACCGGCTCGGTCGCACTCCCCCGGCGCGTCACATCACAGCGGCAGTAGTAGTGCACGATCGCGCCGTCGGCGTACGGCTCCACCCACAGCTCGCTCGTCCCGACCAACGCGCCGGTCACCGTGAACCGGAGGCCCTGCTCCGCCCGGTCCTGGAAGACGACGAGCTCCAGCCCCGGCCACAGCTCCCGCCACAGCGCCTCGTCGTGCAGTGCTGCGGCGACGTCGGCCGGTGCCGCGACGACGAACGTCTCGTCGATCAGGTCGACCATCGGCATGCGACGAGTATCCCGTGGAGTCGCCGGCGGGACCGCCAGCGCTCACCGGCACGGAACACCTCGCGCGCCGGCGCGGTTGGCGCGGTTGCCAGCCGCCACCGCTCGATGCGACCGTGAGGCCCGATGACCGCCGACGCCAGCCAGCTGACCGACGCCGCCGCGCCCGCCTCCGGCGCGCTCGCGGCGCTGCGCGACAAGGCGCTGCGCGCCGGCTCCGAGCTCGAGGGCGCGCCGCCGCAGGAGATCCTCTGCTGGGCGCTCGGCGAGTTCCACCCGGACCTGGTGATCGCGTCGTCGATGGGCGACGCCGTCCTCGTCGACATGGCGGCCAAGATCCAGCCGGGCGTGCCGGTGCTCTTCCTCGACACCGGCTACCACTTCGCCGAGACGATCGGGACGCGGGACGCGGTGGCGACGGTGTACCCCGTCGACATCGTGACGGTGCTCCCACTCGCCACAGTCGCGGAGCAGGACGCCGAGCACGGACCCGACCTCTGGCAGCGGCAGCCCGACCTCTGCTGCGCGCTGCGCAAGGTGGAGCCGCTCGCCCGCGGCCTGTCGCCGTACACCGCCTGGGCGTCGGGCATCCGGCGTGACGAGGCGACGACCCGCCGCACGATCGGTGTCGTCGAGTGGGACGAGAAGCGCTCGATGGTCAAGGTCAACCCGCTCGCCGGGTGGACCCAGGACCAGGTCGACGCCTACATCGCCGACAACGGCGTGCTGGTCAACACGCTCGCGTACGACGGCTACCCGTCGATCGGCTGCGCGCCGTGCACCCGGCGGGTCGCGCCGGGCGAGGACCCCCGCGCCGGCCGCTGGGCGGGCACCGGCAAGACCGAGTGCGGCCTGCACATCTAGCCCCCGCCGAACGTCCCGCCCGGTCTTCGGCCGCAATGCCCCCTGTCCCCGTCGCGCACCCGCGTCCCCGACCGCCGGAAGACACCCGTCAGGTGACCAGGGGGAAGTCCTAGGCGAGTCCTGGGGGCCTGATCTGCACTGCGGAGCGACCTGCGGTCCCCCGGGACTTCGCCCGGCAGTCACCCGACGTCCCGATCGATCGGCACCTCGCGGACGATGCCCGCTTGCCGCCGCCGCAGCTCAGTCTCCAGCCGCCGCATGACTTCTCTTCCCCGCCGCAGCACCGCAATGGCCGGATATCGGAGAGTCCCAACACCGCCAGCGCGTTCTGCCGTTCGAGGTCGTGCTGCCAGTCCTCCGGAGTCAGGTGCCATTCCCGCCCGTCCACCTGGGCGTACAGCCCAGTCGCGGCCACAGGAAGTCCGGGGTGACCGGGCCGATCGAGGTCTGCAGGACCGTCAGCCGCTCCGGCGCCGGTACGTCGGCGGCGTCGATCAGGTCGGCAAGCGCAGCCTCCGCGACGGACCGGTCACCACGTCCGACGGCTCGTAGCGCTCGGCGCAGCAGCGTGTTGCCCACCTGCCGCGGCCGCGTACGCACTCGAGCTGCAGCGCCGAGACGCCGTGCAGCGCGACGGGCGGATGCTCGTCGCTGGCGAGCGGTCGCAGCGACAGCACCGCCGCGGCGCGCAGCCGCACCGGCTCGAGCTCGCCCGTCGTCACCGAGAAGGCGGACGGCATGGCGAGTTGCCAGCGGCGGTCCCGTACGAGGCGGCGACCGGTGTCCCGGCTCAGGCCGCACCGGCGCGCCTCGTCGTACCGAAGCAGCCCGAACTGGGCTGCCGCCTCCCGCTCAGCGCGCTCGAGTGCCGCGCGGATCTCATGTCGCACGCCGTGAAGGATGTCGGCTGACACGGCGCGCCAGGCGGCGCAGTGCCGGATCTGTGGACAACGGCTGCACTAGGCACGACCCGCCGCGCCCTCGGGTGGCGACCCGGGTGATCTCGTGGGTGACGGACTGGCGCCCCGACGACCCGATCGCTCACCCAGGACTTCACCCGCGACCCGGCGCCCCGGCCAGGTGCGGTCGACTTAGCGAACGCCCTTGTGCTCTAATACGCCGCATGTATGCCGCGTTCCTCACTGCCCGCCTGCACGTGGACCTGCAGCGCGTGATGAGCGCGATGTGTATGCCGCCCCGACCGGGTCGGTAGCACAGCCCGCGGCAGCGTCGCCGCCAGTGACACACCCCACCCGCTCGGGACGCCCGTTCGGCGCCCGGCTCTTCGTCATGACCTGACGGACACAGGCTCCGGTACGGCGGCCCGCGGCTCCCGTTCGCCCCCATGCCTGTAGGGATCCGTCATGACCACCACGACAGTCCGCGACTTCGCCTCGTTCGGCGGCGCGCAGCCGCCGCGGGCCGTCACCGCCGGCCGGCCGCTCGGCGACGACGAGGTCGCGCCGAGCCTGCGCGACGCGCCGGCGTTCAGCGACCCGGCCGAGATCGACCGGTTCGAGGACGAGGTCAAGGCCTACCTGGCCGGCGAGCTCGACCCCGAGGCGTTCCGCCGGGTCCGGCTGTGGCACGGCATCTACGGGCAGCGGCACCTCGTCGACGTCCACATGGTCCGCACCAAGCTGCCCGGCGGTGCCCTCACCGCGCCGGCGCTGGAGGCGATGGCCGACGTCGCCGAGAAGTGGAGCCGCGGCTGGGGCCACATCACGACCCGGCAGAACGTCCAGTTCCACTTCGTCGACATCGCCGACGTACCGCAGGTGCTGCGCCGCCTCGACGAGGCCGGTGTCACGACCCGTGAGGCCTGCGGCGACACGGTCCGCAACGTGACGGCCTGCCACCTCGCCGGTGTCTGCCCGCTCGAGGTCCTCGACGTCAACGCCGCCGCGGAGGCGGTCGCCCGGCACTTCCTGCGCAACCCGCTGGCGCAGAACCTGCCCCGCAAGTTCAAGATCGCCGCCTCCGGCTGCGCCGTCGACTGCGCACTGACCGGCATCCACGACATCGGCATCCTCGCCACCGAGCAGAGCGGCGTGAAGGGCTTTCGCATCCTCGTCGGCGGCGGGCTCGGCACCGACCCGCACGAGGCCCGCGAGCTCGAGTCGCTCACCGCCCCCGACGAGCTCATCGTCACCAGCGAGGCGATCCTGCGGGTCTGGGACCGCGAGATGCCGCGCGAGAAGCGCGCGCGCACCCGGATGAAGTTCCTCGTCGCCAAGATGGGCATCGAGACGTTCCGCGAGAAGGTGCTCGCCGAGCGGGAGAAGCTGCGCTGCTCCGCGCAGTACCGCAAGGCCGACCCCGAGGCTTTCCTGCCCAAGCGGGTCGCGCAGCCCGGCCCGACGGCGCCGGAGCGCACCGACTACGCGACGCTCGACCCGTTCGGCTACGCCCTCTGGCGGGAGACCAACGTCATCGAGCAGCGGCAGTCCGGCCGGTACGCCGCCTACGTCACCGTCCGGATGGGCGACGTCACCGCCGCGCAGTTCCGCGGCCTGGCGCAGATCTCCACCGAGCTCGGCGTGGAGTTCCGTACGACGGTCCGCCAGAACCTCGTCGTCCGCGACCTGCGCCCCGGTGACCTGGCCTACCTGTACGACCTGCTCGCGACCGCCGGCCTCAACAAAACGGGGGCCGAGAAGGCGTCCAACATCGTCGCCTGCCCCGGGGCCGAGACCTGCAACCTCGCCCTTGTCGCCAGCCGCGGCGTCGCCAGCGCGACCATCGACGCGCTCGTCGCGGCCGGTCTCGGCGACGTCCCGCTCTCGATCAACGTCTCCGGCTGCCCCAACTCGTGCGGCCAGCAGCAGATGGCCGACATCGGCCTGTCCGGCATCGTCCGCCGGGTCGGCCAGGACGAGGCGCCGGGCTACCGCATCCTGCTCGGCGGCCGGGTAACCGAGGGCGGCGCCCGCTTCGGCCAGTACGTCGCGAAGGCACCCGCGCGCCGTACGCCGGAGGCGGTGGTCGCCGTCGTCGACCGCTTCTCGAAGGAGCGCACCGGCAGCGAGCGCTTCGGCGAGTGGGTGGACCGGGTCGGCGCGGAGTCGATCGGCGCCGTGCTGTCGCAGGACTTCGACACCAAGCTGACCCGCGAGCAGTCCCCCGAGGACTACCAGGACTGGGGCGAGACCCGGCCGTTCGAGGTCATCCTGGGCCGCGGGGAGTGCGCCGGATGAGTGGCGCGACCATCTGGTTCACCGGGCTGCCGAGCGCCGGAAAGACGACGCTCGCGACAGCGGTCGCCGAGCAGCTGCGCGCCGGGGGTCGCGACGTCGAGCTGCTCGACGGCGACGAGGTCCGCGAGTTCCTCTCCACGGGTCTCGGCTTCTCCCGCGACGACCGCGACACCAACGTCACCCGCATCGGCTACGTCGCCGCGCTGCTCGCGAGCCACGGCACCACCGTCCTCGCCAGCGTCATCTCGCCGTACGCCGATGCGCGCGACAAGGTGCGCGCGCTGCACGGCGAGCGCGGCGCGGACTTCGTGGAGGTCTACGTCGCGACGCCGGTGGAGGTCTGCAGCGACCGGGACGTCAAGGGGCTCTACGCCAGGCAGCGGTCGGGCCAGCTCAGCGGGCTGACCGGCGTCGACGACCCGTACGAGGCGCCGACCGCGCCCGAGGTCACCGTCCCGACCCACCAGCAGACGCCCGACGAGTCGGCCGCCACGGTCGTCGCGGCGCTGGCGCTGAGGGGGCTGGCATGACGACGGTGCTGGAGCCGGCCCGCGCGACCGACGCGGCGGCGTACCACCTGTCCCACCTCCACCTGCTCGAGTCCGAGGCGATCCACATCATGCGCGAGGTGGCCGCGGAGTTCGAGCGGCCCGCGCTGCTGTTCTCCGGCGGCAAGGACTCGATCGTCATGCTGCGGATCGCGCAGAAGGCGTTCTGGCCGGCCCGGATCCCCTTCCCGCTCATGCACGTCGACACCGGCCACAACTTCCCTGAGGTGATCGACTACCGCGACCGGCGGGTCGCCGAGCTGCAGGCGCGCCTCGTCGTCGCGAGCGTCCAGGAGTCGATCGACACCGGACGCGTCAGGGAGCAGACCGGCCCGCGGGCCAGCCGCAACCAGCTGCAGACGATCACGCTGCTCGACGGCATCGAGGCCAACCGGTTCGACGCGGTCTTCGGCGGCGCGCGGCGCGACGAGGAGAAGGCCCGCGCCAAGGAGCGGGTGTTCAGCTTCCGCGACGAGTTCGGCCAGTGGGACCCGAAGAACCAGCGCCCCGAGCTCTGGAACCTCTACAACGGCAAGCACCGCCAAGGCGAGCACATCCGCGTCTTCCCACTGTCGAACTGGACCGAGCTGGACATCTGGCAGTACATCGCCCGCGAGCGGGTCGAGATCCCCTCGATCTACTACGCCCACCGGCGCGAGGTGTTTGCCCGCGACGGCATGCTGCTCGCGGTCTCCCCCTACGTGACGGTGCTGGACGGCGAGGAGCCGTTCGAGGCGACAGTCCGCTACCGCACGGTCGGCGACGCGAGCTGCACCGGCGCGGTGGTCTCGGACGCGGCGACGGTGGAGGACGTCATCGCCGAGGTCGCGGCCACCCGCATCACCGAGCGCGGCGCGACGCGCGCCGACGACAAGGTCAGCGAGGCGGCGATGGAGGACCGCAAGCGGGAGGGCTACTTCTAGTGGCCGAGCTCCTGCGCATCGCGACCGCCGGCTCGGTCGACGACGGCAAGTCGACACTGATCGGCCGGCTGCTCTGGGACGCGAAGTCGATCTTCGAGGACCAGTGGGAGGCGATCGAGCGGTCCAGCGTGCAGCGCGGCGACGACTACACCAACCTCGCGCTGCTCACCGACGGCCTCCGCGCCGAGCGCGAGCAGGGCATCACGATCGACGTCGCCTACCGCTACTTCGCGACGCCGCGCCGCACGTTCATCCTCGCCGACACGCCCGGCCACCTTCAGTACACCCGCAACATGGTCACCGGCGCCTCGACCGCCGACGTCGCGATCGTGCTGGTCGACGCCCGGCACGGCATCGTCGAGCAGTCCCGCCGGCACGCGTTCCTCGCGTCGCTGCTGCGCGTCCAGCACATCGTGCTCGCGGTCAACAAGATCGACCTGGTCCAGTTCTCCGAGGACGTGTTCCGCCGGCTGGAGCTGGAGTTTCGTGCGCTGACCGCGCGGCTCGACGTCCCCGACGTCACGGCGATCCCGGTGTCGGCGCTGCACGGCGACAACGTCGTCACCCGCTCCGACCGCACCCCCTGGTACGGCGGTCCGGCGCTGCTCGAGCACCTGGAGACGCTCGACGTGGTCGCCGACCGCAACCTCGACGACGCGCGCTTCCCCGTCCAGTACGTGATCCGACCGATGTCCGCGGCGCACCCCGACTACCGGGGGTACGCCGGACAGGTCGCGTCCGGCGTACTCCGGCCGGGAGACGACGTCGAGGTGCTGCCGAGCGGCCGGCGGACGACGATCGCCGGCATCGACACGTTCGACGGGCCGGTCGACGCGGCCTACCCGCCGATGTCGGTGACCATCCGCCTCGCCGACGACGTCGACGTGTCCCGCGGCGACCTCGTCGTCGCGGCCGGGAGCCGGCCGACGGTGTCGCAGGACCTGGTCGCGACGGTCTGCTGGATGAGCGACGAGCCGCTCCGCCCCGGCACGCGGCTCGCGGTCAAGCACACGACGCGCACCGCCAAGGCGGTCGTCAAGGAGATCGGCGAGCGGCTCGACGTCACGACGTTCGAGACGGGCGCCGCGGCCGAGCTTCACCTCAACGAGATCGCCCAGGTGACTCTGCGGACGGCGCTGCCGCTCTGCTACGACGACTACCGGCGCAACCGCGCGACGGGCGCCTTCATCCTGATCGACGAGGCGACCGGCGCGACGGTGGCGGCCGGCATGGTGGGGTCGTCGATCGTCCGCGCGCTGGCCGGCGCGTGACCGACCGGCGCGGCACGCCGCCCGGCCTGCCCAACGGTACGCCGCCGCGCTAGGTTCGCTGTTACGAGGACGCGTGCAGCGCATCGCGCCAGGTCGGACGCCAAAGGAGCCATCCGTGCAGGAGTACACCAACCAGGCCGACGTCGACGTCCCAGCGGACGCCAACCTGACCGACATGCTGTGGAACAACGCGACGAACCACCCCGCGACCGTCGTCTTCAGCAAGCGGCACGGTGACACGTGGACCGACGTGACCGCGGCGGAGTTCGCCCAGCAGGTCAAGGAAGTCGCCGGCGGCCTGCTCGCGGCCGGCGTGCAGCTCGGCGACCGGGTCGCGATCATGTCGAAGACGCGCTACGAGTGGGGGGTCGCCGACTTCGCCATCTGGGCGGTCGGGGGCGTGGGCGTCCCGATCTACGAGACCTCGAGCGCCGAGCAGGTGCAGTGGATCCTCAGTGACTCGGAAGCGGTCGCGATCTTCGTGGAGTCGGCGAAGCACGCCGGCATCGTGGCCGACGTGCAGAGCGCGACGCCCGCGTGCCGGAACGTCTGGCAGATCGAGGGCGGCGACCTCGTGACGCTCGCCCAGCAGGGCAGCGGCACCACCGACGAGCAGCTGGCCGCCCGGCACCGGACGCTGACCAGCGACACGCTGGCGACGATCATCTACACGTCGGGGACGACCGGCCGGCCGAAGGGCTGCGAGCTCACCCACGGCAACTTCCTGTTCGACGTCTACTCGGTCTCCCAGGGCGCCGCGCACGACTTCCTCAACGAGCAGGGGTCGACGCTGCTGTTCCTGCCGCTCGCGCACGTCTTCGGCCGGGTGATCCAGCTCGCCTGCTTCCACAACCGGGCGCGGGTCGGCCACACCGCCGACATCAAGAACCTCGTCGCCGACCTCGGCGTGTTCAAGCCGACGTTCCTCCTGGCGGTGCCGCGGATCTTCGAGAAGGTCTACAACGCCTCCAAGCAGAAGGCGCACGCGGCCGGCAAGGGGTCGATCTTCGACAAGGCCGAGCACGTCGCGATCAGCTACAGCGAGGCGCTGGACTCCGGCGGGGCCGGACTGGCGCTGCGCGCGCAGCACGCGCTCTTCGACAAGCTCGTCTACTCCAAGCTGCGCGCCGCCCTCGGCGGCCGGGTCGAGTACTGCGTGTCCGGCAGTGCACCGCTCGGCGCCCGGCTCGGGCACTTCTTCCGCGGCATCGGCATCACGATCCTCGAGGGTTACGGGCTGACCGAGTCGTCCGCGGGTGCGGCGCTGAACTTCCCGAAGAGCCTCCGGATCGGCAGCGTCGGGCGGCCGGTCCCCGGCGCCAGCGCGCGGATCGCGGCCAACGGGGAGATCCTGCTCAAGGGACCGCACATCTTCCGCGGCTACTACAAGAACCCCGCGGCGACGCGGGAGGTCTTCACCGACGACGGCTGGTTCCGGTCGGGGGACATCGGTGAGCTCGACGCCGACGGGTACCTGCGGATCACCGGACGGCTCAAGGAGATCATCGTGACCGCCGGTGGCAAGAACGTCGCGCCCGCAGTGCTCGAGGACCGGCTGCGCGCCCACCCGCTGGTGAGCCAGTGCCTGGTCGTCGGCGACCAGAAGCCGTTCATCAGCTGCCTGGTGACGATCGACGCCGACGCCTTCCCCGCGTGGGTCAAGGCGCACGAGAAGCCGGAAGGTTCGACGGTGGCCGACCTGGTCGACGACGAAGACCTGCGCGCGGAGATCCAGGCGGCCGTCGACGAGGCCAACAAGGCGGTGTCGCAGGCGGAGTCGATCCGGTCGTTCCGGATCCTGCCGGTCGACTTCACCGAGGAGGC
>DASQMY010000361.1:0-7423 GCA_035645255.1 Mycobacteriales bacterium | reverse complement strand
TTCCACAGAGCCCCGACCACGTGCCACTCGCCGTCCCTGGCCATGACGAGCCGTTACCGCACCGCATGTCCGTCCACATCGGGTATGCGGGCGGCGACCAAACGAGGGTCGGGGCGAATAGGTCGAAGTTCGGGATACCGGCCATTCCAGAACGAAGTCCAACTCGTCCTTGGTCCACCGGCCGCCATCCACGGCCGGGATGGCACAGTCGTCCAGCAGGTCCAGCAGGTCGCCGTGCAGCCCTTCGTAGGTCTGCTCCTTTAGCAGTCCCAGGACCGCCTCCAGGGTGGTCTCCGGGTAGGCGTCCAGGTTGCGGTGCCACCAGTACCGGACGCGCTCGCGGTGGTCCTCCATCGCCATCTCGCAGCCCCTGCTCTCACAACGCTCTCACGGACGCCGCATCACAGGGCATCACTCGGCAGCAGCAGCCAACAGCCGATGCTGCCCCTGACCTGCGGTTTCCCGAACACCGCATCACTTGGCGATACGGGGCAACAGGTAGCGGATGCATCTACGGATCAGAAGGTTGGGGGTTCGAGTCCCTCCGAGCGCACGTAGCAAAACCGCAGGTCAGGGGCTGTTTCCGGGGGACCGGAGGCGACCCCTTCCTCGTCCTCCAGGCCGCTCTCGGACAGAACTCGCACAGCGCCCCGTGCAGCGCTAGAGCCCGCAGCACGCCGCCGTCCCCAGCATTGCCCCGGGGCGACGCGGACCCGCCCTGACTGCACCACGAACGAGCCAGACAACAGCCGACCAGCGGTCGTCGCCCCCGAGTTCGGTGCGCACGAACCAGCGAAGGGCCCGGCGACCGAGGTCGCCGAGCCCTTCGCGATTCCGTTGTACGCGCTACCCGACGGACACCAGCGTCAGGTCACTCGCGTTCGAGTACGAGACGACGCCGAGGTAGCGCTTCGTCGCGTCCAGCCCGCTCCACGTCGCCGTCAGCGTGATCGGCTCCGCTGACGTGACAGTCGCGGGGTCGGGCGAGATCACCAGGTTGCCCGCGTCGACGCTGTCGACCACGAAGTTCGTCAGCACGTACGCCGACGAGCCGGCGAAGCCGTTGACGTAGACGTCGTACGTCCCCGCCGCCGGCGCGAGCATGGTGACCTCTTCATCCGCCGCACCCGATGCCGACAGGGCGACGAGCGTGCCGCCCTGGTAGACGTACAGGTCCAGGTCAGTGCCGTTATTCGCGGCGTCCAGCGAGAACCTGGCCGCCTTGGCGCCGGCAGCGACCACGACCGTGTACTTCTTCGTCGCCGCACCCGTCACAGCCGGGTCGAACGCTCCGGCCGTGACCGTGTCGGCGTTCGGCGTACCGGCCACCAGGCCGGCGACCGAGCTGTCCAGCGTGCCGGAGAAGCCCGGCGTCACCTCGTATGACGTCGAACCGCCGGCGCTCGCCGCGGCGTGCACCTCACCCGGTGCGGCAAGGGCCACCGGACGAACCGCGATCGGTGAGCGGACGGTGTGTCCGCCGCCGTTCCAGATCAGCTTGCCGACCGCCCACGTGCCGAGCGGCGCGGCGTCGGCGTCGGTCTTGCGCGCCATCCTCACCGTGAACGTCTGCGTGCCGTCGGCCGCGATGGTGAAGCTGCTCGGCGACACGGTCACGTCGAACCCGGGGAGCGTGGCGCTCGCCGTGTACGTCGCGCTCGCGCCGGAGACGTTGCGCACCGTGCGGGTCACGGTCTGCTCGCCGGCGAGCCGGCCGACCGCAATCGACGCCTGGTTCAGGTTGTACGCCGGGACCGAGTCGTAACCGGTGACCGGGACACCCTGGCCGACGATGAACTCCAGGTAGTTGCGAGTCGTCGTCGGGTAGACCAGGCCCGGGCTGGCGGCCGTGTTGGGCTCGACCCAGCCGGCACCCTGCGCGAACGGCTTGTTCGCGCTCGAGACGGTGTCGCTGGTGGTGGTCATCAGGGCCGACTTGATCTCGGACGGCAGCCAGGTCGGGTGCTTCGCCCGCATCAGAGCGCCGATGCCCGCGATGTGCGGTGAGGACATCGACGTACCCGAGTAGAAGTCCCACGACCGGCCGTGGTTGGACGGCGGTGCGACTGCGGCGACGACGTCGTTGCCCGGCGCCGTGATGTCCGGCTTCATGATGTCGCCGCCCGTCGTCGTCGACGGACCGCGGGACGAGAAGTTGGTGACCTCGGGGACCTCAGGAGCTGCTGCCAGCTCCGCGGCCGTGAGCGGGGTGATCTTCGCGGTCGCCCCAGTGGTGCCGGTGACGTACGCCTTCACCTCGGCGCCCTTGATGTGGTCGAGGTGCACCGACGGCACCGGGTGGTAGTCGCCGTTGATCGAGCTGGCCGCGGTGTTGACGAGCACCATGCCGACACCGCCGACGCGCTTGACCTCGAAGCTCTTCTCGATCCGGTCGACGACGCCGCGGTCGCACAGGACGACCTTGCCCGCCGCCTTCGCCGGGTCGAGCGAACCGGTCACGCAGAGCGCGGCGTTCGCGTCCGACGCGCCGGCTGCCTTGGCAGCCACCGAGCTGACGATCGGCGCAAAGTCGCTCATGGTCCCGGTCGTCGACGCGCCGACGTAGCGCGCGCCGTTGCCGAGCTCGACCGCGTTGAACGCGCGGCGGAACGTGCCCGCCGCGACCGTGGTCAGCCACGGGCTCGGGTGGTCCAGCGTGCTGTCGCCCGGGCCGCTGTTGCCGGCCGATGCGGCGACGAAGACGCCGGCCGCAGTGGCGCGTCGGAACGCCTGCTCGACCGAGTCGAGCATGCTCGACTCCGAGCCACCGCCGATCGAGTAGTTGATGACGTCGACGCCGTCAGCGACCGCGTCGTTGATCGCGGCGACGCTGTCCGAGTTGTAGCAGCCGCCGGAAGCGCCCGGCTTGGCCTCCCAGCAGACCTTGTACGCCGCGATCTTCGCGCCCGGCGCCATGCCGGAGCCCTTGCCGTCGTCGATCAGGTCGCCGTCGATCTGCACGGTCGTGCCGTAGTTGCCGGCCGCCGTCGACGCGGTGTGCGTGCCGTGACCTGACCCGTCGCGCGGCGACAGGAACTCGCCCTTGCTGAGGTACTTCCGGCCGAAGCCCTCGACGTAGAAGCGCGCGCCGATCAGCTTGTCGTTGCAGGTGGTCTTCGGGAACAGCACACCCGACTCGCACTCGCCGGTCCAGCCGGCCGGCACCGGGATGCCGGTGCCGCCCTTGAAGGCCTCGCTCTCCGGCCAGATGCCGGAGTCCACGATGCCGACGACCGTGCCCGCGCCGGCCTTCGCGTTGCCACCGAGCTGGCTCCAGAGGCCGCCCTGCTTGTCGAGCCCGAGGAACTCCGGCGACTTGGTCGTCAGCGGCGCGCGCAGCACGTCCTTCTCGACCCGGACGACGCCGGACGTCTTCGCCAGCCGAGCCGCTTGCTTCGCGGTGAGCTGCGCGGCGACCGCGTTGTTGGTGACGGTGTAGCTGTAGATCTTCCGGGCGCCGACCGACGCCAGGGCCTTGCCCTGCCGTCCGGTCAGATAGCTGCTCCACCGCTTGGCCGCGGCCGAGTTGGGGTTGAGCTTCCGGCCACGGGCCGGTCGGGTGGCGGCGTAGCCCTTGCGCGAACCGTCGTACGTCGCCAGCGGCTCGTCACCGAAGGAGACGATGTAGCGGCCGGCGGTGTAGCTGATGTTGGTCTGGCTGACGCCTGCACTGCGCGAGGACGTGGCAGTCGACCCGGACGGCGCGGCGGTGGCCGCCCCGGTGATCGTTGTGGTCAGGAGACCTGCTGCGGCGACGAGCCCGAGATAGCGGGCTGTGCCACGGTGGAGCGGTCCGCGCATGCGACGGCCTTCCCATTCAAGAGAGGAGCCGGGGCCGGTACGGCGGCGGCGGGAGTAGACCGACCATCAGTGGTCCCGGCGGTGGCGTCAATCCGAACGCAGAAAGAACTCCCAAATACTCTTTGAGTGTGCCCCTGACTACGCAGCGTAGTGAATAGACCACGGAAATCACCCGTCTGGCGTAACGCCGTGCGGCTCGACGCCGCTAGCCGCAGATGTAGACCCGGCTGCGCGCGACGTCCCGGAACCCCAGCCGCCGGTACCCCGCGTGCGCCGCGTCCGACGCCTGCAGCACGGCGGCGGTGCAGCCGCGAGCGGCGCCGTACCGGACCGCGGCCGACGTCATCGCCGCCCCGTACCCGCGCCTGCGGTGCTCCGGCAGCGTCGCGACGTTGAACACGGCGACGGTGTCACCGACCACGTTGGCCGCCGCCACGGCGACCGGCTCCGCGCCGACGTACCCGGTCAGGAGCGCCAAGCCGGCCGGCGGCGGTACGACGTCGGCGAGCAACGCCGCCGGCCACTCCGGGGGCATGCCGAAGCCGCTGGAGAGCACGGCGCAGTGCTCGGCGCGGGAGTGATCGTCCTCGACGGCGCGGATCTCGAGTGCTCCCGCCGTGCCGGCCGAGGTTACGGCGGTGGGGTCGAGATCGAGCAGCATCCCGGGCAGCTCCTCGTCCGCGACGAGACCGCACGCGAGCACCGCTGGCACCGCATCGTCGTCACGGCCGTCCGTCAGCTGGACGGAGTGCGGCAGTCCCCGACCGGCCAGCCAGGCAACGGCGGCCGCGAGGTCGTCCGCGTCGGCAGCGGTCAGCTGGTCTACCGCGATGGCGGTGTTGAAGGACGGCACGGGCAGGCCGGTCCACACCGCCCGCAGCGCGCCGAACGACGCCGAACTGGCCTGCGGGGCGAGGTCGACGAGCATCGTCACCGACTGCGCCAGTGTGCGGACGACGCGGTCACGCCACTGCGCGTCCGCGGCAGGCTCAGCGGAGTCCGTCATCGGTCAATCGTCGCGGTGTCCCGGCCACCTGTCAGCCGCCAGCGCCGTCCGATGGGATCGCGACCGTGACACGCCGCAATAGAGTGGCCGCGTGAACGCCCGCCTAGCCGACATCGCCGCGCACGCCGGCGTCAGCGAGGCGACCGTCAGCCGGGTGCTCAACCACAAGCCCGGCGTCGCGGCGGCCACCCGGCAGGCAGTGCTCAGCGCGCTGGACGTGCTCGGCTACGAGCGGCCGACGCGGGTCGGCGACCGCAGCGCGGGGCTGGTCGGCCTGATCGTGCCGGAGCTGGAGAACCCGATCTTCCCGGCGTTCGCGCAGACGATCGAGACCGTCCTGGCACAGCACGGCTACACGCCGGTGCTGTGCACCCAGACCCCGGGCGGCGTCGCCGAGGACGAGTACGTCGAGATGCTGCGCGACCGCGGGGTCGCCGGGATCATCTTCGTCTCCGGGCTGCACGCCGACAGCACAGCCAACCCGATGCGCTACCACAAGCTCCGCGAGCACCGCCTGCCGATCGTCCTCATCAACGGCTATGTGCCGGGCGTCGACGCGCTGTTCGTCTCGAACGACGACGTCGCGTCGATGGAGCTGGCGATCGCGCACCTGACGTCGCTCGGGCACACGCGGATCGGCCTCGCCGTCGGCCAGGCGAGGTTCGTGCCGGTCATCCGCAAGGTCGAGGGGTTCCTCCGGAGCATGCGCGCCAACCTCGGCGTCGACGACGCGTCCGACCTCGTCGAGCACACCTTCTTCAGCGTGGAGGGCGGCCAGGCCGCCGCGGGCCGCCTGATCGAACGCGGCGCGACCGCCGTCGTCTGCGGGTCGGACATGATGGCGCTCGGCGCCATCCGGGCGGCCCGCGACCGCGGCCTCGACGTCCCGGCCGACATCTCAGTCGTCGGGTACGACGACTCGCCGCTGATCGCGTTCACCGACCCGCCGCTGACGACCGTCCGCCAGTCCGTCCAGGCGATGGGGATGGCCGCGGTCAGCGCGCTGATGGAGGAGATCGGCGGGACGCCGGCGCCGCGCACCGAGTTCGTCTTCCGGCCGGAGCTGGTCGTCCGCGGCTCGACCGGCGCCGCGCGGGCAGCCGGTACGGCAGGCGCGGTGACGCTCCGCGCCTGACCAAGGCGTGGCCGGCTCGTCCGCGTCGCCGCCAGCGCGGAAGACGAGCAGCACGGCCAGCAGCCCGACGGCGATGAACACCGCGACGAGCACGACGACGGGGTTTCCCTGCGCCGTCTTCGGCGGCGTCGCGGTGTAGTGCGGATCGCCCGCGAACAGCGCCCCGGTGCGTTCCGGGTCGTCACCGAACGGCGCGACAGCGTGCTGTGCCTCCCCGCCGAACGTCGGTGCGGAGTAGCCAGGCAGTGGCCCGCTCGACGGGTCCGGCTGCGCTTGCGGCTCGGCCATCAACGGCGGCTGGAACGCCACCGGCACCCACTGCTGGCCGTCCCACCAGTAGTTGCTGTCCGGGCTGATCGGAGCGCCCGGCGGCACGCCGTCGTGCGTCGTCATGCGCTGAGTATCGGGGTTGGCGCGTGGCAGATGAGCGAGCGACGTGGCCGGAGGCGCGCCTACCATCGGTCGCCGGGCGACTGACCACCGGACGTGGAGCTCGGCGACTGCGCCGGCCACCGCGGCCCACAAACCCCGAAGGGACCCCGATGAGCACGCTCGTCGCGCGCGGTGTGACCGCGTCGTACGGCGGGTCGCCGGTCCTGCACGGCGTCGACCTGACCGTCGGGCCCGGCAGCAAGGTCGGTCTCGTCGGCCCCAACGGGGCGGGAAAGACGACCCTGCTCAGGGTCCTGGCCGGCGAGCTGCCGCCTGACGTCGGCACGATCGCCCGCACCGGCACGGTCGGCCACCTGCCGCAGGAGCCGGACCGCGGGCCGGGTGAGACGCTGCTCGCCTACCTGGGTCGGCGCACCGGCGTCACCGCGGCCGACGAAGCGCTGCAGGCGACGGCGAGCGCGCTCGCCGGGGACCATCCGGGCGGCGACGCCGCCGCTGCGACGGCGTACGACGATGCCTTGCAGCGCTGGCTCGGTCTCGGTGGCGGCGACCTAGAGACCCGGGCGGAGCAGGCCTGCGTGGACCTCGGACTCGGCGGCGAGCTGCTGCACGTCGAGACCGCCGGCCTGTCCGGCGGGCAGCTGGCCAGGGCGTCGCTGGCCGCGGTGCTGCTGAGCCGGTACGACGTGCTGCTGCTCGACGAGCCGACCAACGACCTCGACCTCGACGGGCTGCGCCGGCTCGAGGAGTTCGTCTCCGGCCTGCGCGGCGGGCTGGTCGTCGTCAGCCACGACCGGGAGTTCCTCGCCCGGACGATCACCGGTGTGCTCGAGCTCGACCCCTACAACAAGAAGTCGCGTGAGTACGCCGGCGGCTGGGACGCCTACCTGGCCGAACGTGAGCTCGCCCGGCGGCACGCCCGCGAGGAGTATGACGAGTTCGCCGACCGGCGCGGCGAGCTACAGGGCCGCGTGCAGTCGACCAGGGAGATGTCGGTGCGCGGTGCCCTGCGCGCCAAGCGGCGTGCACCCGACGGCGACAAGCTCGGCCGCAGCGCGCGGATCGAGGGTGCCACCTCGGCCGCGTCG
>DASQMY010000360.1:0-8209 GCA_035645255.1 Mycobacteriales bacterium | reverse complement strand
GGTCGTGAGGCGACCGGGATCCATCAGGCCATGGAGTTCCTGCCGCTCGCCAACGCGGTCCAGGAAGGCGACCTGGCGGCGTCGCCGATCAGCGCCGATGGCAAGCGCGTCGTCATCATCGGCGGCGGCGACACCGGCGCGGACTGCCTCGGTACGGCGGTCCGCCAAGGCGCGGTGTCGGTCCACCAGTTCGAGATCATGGCGCGGCCGCCGGAGGAGCACCCCGCGGCCAACCCGTGGCCGACCTGGCCGATGATCCTGCGCACCGGGTCGGCGCACGAGGAGGGCTGCGAGCGGGTCTACGCGGTCAACACCGAGTGCTTCCTCGGCGACGAGGCGGGCGGCGTACGCGCCCTACGGGCGCACGAGGTCGAGCTCGTCGACGGCCGGTTCACCAAGATCGAGGGCACCGACTTCGAGCTGGAGTGCGAGCTGGTGCTGCTCGCGATGGGCTTCGTCGGACCGGAGCGCGGCGGCCTGCTCGAGCAGCTCGGCGTCGAGCTCGACCCGCGCGGCAACGTCGCTCGCGACGGCAGCTACGCGACCAACGTGGACGGCGTGTTCGTCGCAGGCGACATGGGCCGCGGGCAGAGCCTGATCGTCTGGGCGATCGCCGAGGGACGGTCCTGCGCGGCCGGCGTCGACGAGTGGCTGATGGGCAGCACGGCGCTGCCGGTCGCGATCCCGCCGACCGCCCGCCCGCTCGCCTGACCGGTCTCCGCCCGCCGATCGCAGCGGGCGTCCGCCGGAAACTTCCCAAATGGGTGATCTTCGCCTATGGACAAGCGCGAGACCGGTGCTAGGGTTTGCCTCGGTTGTCAGTTGCAGTTCTCGAACGTTTTCGAACGCCCGCGAAGTGTGACAGCGGGCGTTCTTTCGTTTCCGGCCTCCTGGCAGGAAGTGGGGAGCGCGCCACCGCAAGCAGCCCGGGGTCAGCACAGTGCAGACCCCGTCTTGGTTCTCTCAAGGAGACAGCACATGGTTCAGGGCACTGTGAAGTGGTTCAACGCGGAGAAGGGCTTCGGATTCATCGCGCAGGATGGTGGCGGCGCGGACGTATTCGTCCACTACTCCTCAATCGCGACCGAGGGCTACCGCTCGCTCGACGAGAACCAGCGGGTCGAGTTCGAGATCACGCAGGGCCAGAAGGGCCCGCAGGCAGACCAGGTCCGCCCGATCTAGAACCGCTTCACGCAGCACTTCCCGGACGGGGAGTCACCGCTTCGGCGGGGGCTCCCCGTTCGGCATTCCTGGGTCCCCAGCGATCGACCGGGCCAGCGCCTCCGCCCGCACGCGCAGCTCGTCGGCCATGGGGTCGTCGAACCTGCCGTTCTCCAGCTGCCAGCTGATCGCGGCGCCCGCCACGCTCCCGGCCGGGCAGTCGATCGCGACGACCAACGCGGGATCCGGTACGGCGGACAGCTCCCGTGGGCGCGCGGTGTCGAGCAGCTGCTCGACGCGGGTGCCGGCCAGCAGGCGAGGTGCGTGCTCGCTCACCGTCTCCTGCGGCGTGACGCCGGCCGATGTCGCCTGCCAGCCCGGCGGCGCGGACCCGTTGA
The DNA here is from genome assembly GCA_035645255.1 of Mycobacteriales bacterium. Classification (GTDB taxonomy): domain Bacteria; phylum Actinomycetota; class Actinomycetes; order BP-191; family BP-191; genus DASQMY01. The sequence continues at coordinate 6,650 of DASQMY010000360.1, read as the reverse complement.
ACCACGCGGCCGCGACGCGGCTCTTGCCGGCACCGTGCGGGCAGACGAACAGAACGGTCTCGGCCATGTCGGACTCCGGTCTCTGGACGGCACCGCTGCAACCATGGTTACATCACTCGCATGGCCGGACAAGAGCGCGGGGGTACGGGGGACTGGGTGCTGCTCAGCTACCGGCTGCCGCGCGAGCCGTCGACGCCGCGGATCACGCTGTGGCGGCAGCTCCGCAGGCTCGGCGTCGCACAGCTCGGTGACGGGCTGGTCGCCCTGCCCGCAGATGCCCGGACGCGCGAGCAGCTCGACTGGGCGGCCGAAGCGGCGATCGAGGCCGGCGGCACCGCCTCGGTCTGACTGGCGCGGCCGGCGATCGTCGCCGACGAGCGCGCGCTCGTCCACACGATGACGGCCGCCCGCGCGGCGGAGTATGCGGCCCTCACCGAGGCCGCTGTCCACGCGACGACCGGCGATCCGGCAGCGCGGCGGCGGACGACGCAGCGGCTGAGCCGCGAGTGGCGGGAGATCACCCGCCGCGACTTCTTCCCGCCGCCCGAGCGCACCGCAGCCGAGACGGCGCTGCGCGACCTGGCCGCCGTCCCCGGTGACACCCTGGACGACACCGGCGCGCAGCGCGAGGCAACCGACGCGAGCGCCCGGTGAAGTGGGTCACCCGTGCCGGCGTGCACATCGACCGCGCGGCAACCGCCTGGCTCATCGGCCGATTTCGTCGACAGCGACCCGGTGTTCGTCTTCGTCTACCCCGGCGCGGACCCGCCGGCCGACGCGACAGCGTTCGACATGCGGGGTGCCGACCTTGGCCACCAGGGTGGTGACTGCACGTTCGAGACCGTGCTGCGCCGCTACGAGCTGACCGACCCGGTCCTGTGGCGGCTCGCCGAGATCGTGCACGAGGCCGACCTGGCCGACGGCAGGTTCGACGCACCCGAGGCACCCGGCCCGGACGCCGTCATCCGCGGGCTGTCGCTCACGTCGACCGACGACGAGGTGCTCCGCGTCAGCGGCCCGATCTTCGACGGGCTCTACGACTACCACCGCCGTGCGCTGCTGCACGGGCGCGAGCCGGCGTGACCTCACCGGCCGACGCGCCGACCGCCACCCGGACCGCGCCGGGGACGCGCGACCTGGTGCCGTTCCGCGAGGCCACCCGCGCCTGGTTCGCCATCTCGCTGCAGACGTTCGGTGGACCGGCCGGGCAGATCGCCGTGATGCAGCGCACGCTGGTCGACGAGCGGCGCTGGATCGGCCAGCAGCGGTTCCTCCACGCGCTCAACTACTGCATGCTGCTGCCCGGGCCGGAGGCGCAGCAGCTGGCGATCTACATCGGCTGGCTGCTGAACGGCGTACCCGGTGGTCTGGTCGCCGGGACGCTGTTCGTGCTGCCGGGCGTCGTGGCGCTGCTGGCGCTCTCGGCCATCTACGTCGCGTATGGCACGACCACCGCGGTGGCCGCCGTGTTCGCCGGGCTGGCACCGGCGGTGGTCGCCGTGGTCTGCCAGGCGGTGGTCAGGGTCGGCCGCCGGGCGCTCTTCCACCCGGCGCTGGTGGCCGTTGCCGCCGCCGCGTTCGTCGCGCTCGGGGTCTTCGCTGTGCCCTTCCCGGCCGTGATCGTCGTCGCGGCGGTGGTCGGCTGGGCGCTCGGCCGGCACGTCCCGGCGGTCGGTCGCCCTGCGCACGGAGCGTCCGCCCGGTCCGACGTGCCCGCTCCGATCGTGCCGGACGACTCACCGGCCACGACAGGGTCTTCACGGAGCAGGGCGTCTTCTTCTCCGGCACGGCGCTGGTGACGTTCGGCGGGGCCTACGCCGTCCTCGCGTACGTGGCGCAGCGCGCGGTCGAGACCTACCACTGGCTGGCGCCGGGCGAGATGGTCCGCGGGCTCCCGCTGGCCGAGTCGACGCCGGGGCCGCTGATCATGGTCGTGCAGTTCGTCGCCTTCGTCGGCGCCTACCGCGACCCGAGCGGGCTCGACCCCTGGGCCGCCGGCCTGCTCGGCGCGCTCGTCACCACCTGGGTCACGTTCGTGCCGTGCTTAGTCTTCATCTTCCTGGGCGCTCTCTACGTCGAGCACCTGCGCAGCAACCGCGCTGTCCGCCGCGCTGACCGGCATCACCGCCGCCGTCGTCGGCGTCATCGCCAACCTCGCCCTCTACTTCGCCCTGCACACCCTCTTCGGTACGACGACCGTGCGCTCGTGGGGGCCGGTGCGGCTGGAGGTCCCGGACCTCCGGACGATCCGGCCGGTCTCGCTCGCCATCACGCTGATCGCCGCCTGGCTGGTGTTCCGCCTGCGCTGGTCCGTGCTCCGGACACTCGTACGTGTGCGGCGCTCGGGCTAGCCGCCGCGCTGGTCGGCGCGCCGCCCGCGTGACCTGTCGGCCGCACCTTCCCCTGCCTTGCCGGAATCACGCCGCCGCACGTCGCGTTTTCGCCGCAGCCGGTTCGGGAAGCGCCCCCGCATGTTCGACGGATTCACGATGGAGAACGTCGACGTCGGGGGCGTGACGCTCCGGGTGCGACACGGTGGCGCCGGACCGCCGCTGCTGCTGCTGCACGGACATCCCCGCACCCATACGACCTGGCACCGGGTCGCGCCGCTGCTCGCGCAGCACCACACGGTCGTCTGCCCCGACCTCCGCGGCTACGGGAAGTCGTCGAAGCCGGCGACGGATGCCGACCACGCGCCGTACTCCAAGCGGGAGATGGCGCGGGACGCCGTAGAGCTCATGCGCCGGCTCCGGCACGAGCGCTTCGTCGTCGCGGGCCACGACCGCGGTGCCTACGCTGCTCTCCGCACCGCCCTCGACCACCCAGCAGCCATCGAGGCGCTCGTCGTGATGGACGCCGTACCGATCGTCGAGGCGCTGGACCGCTGCGACGCGAAGTTCGCAGCGTCGTGGTGGCACTGGTTCTTCCTCGGGCAGACGGCCAAGCCGGCGGAGCGGGTGATCTCTGCCGACCCCGAGGCGTGGTACCGGCCGAACCGCGAGCAGATGGGCGAGGACAACTACGCGGACTGGCTGACCGCGATTCGCGACCCGGACACCGTCCACGCGATGTGCGAGGACTACCGCGCCGGTCTCGGCATCGACCGCGAGCACGACGAGGTCGACCGGCGGTCCGGCCGGCGGGTCGCCTGCCCGACGCTCTTCCTGTGGTCCGCACACGACGACCTCGAGGAGTTGTACGGCGACCCGGTGGCGGTCTGGGAGCCGTGGACGACCGAGCTGCACTCCGCCCGGATCGAATCCGGGCACCACATGGCGGAGGAGGCGCCGGAGGAGCTCGTCGACGTGCTGACGCGGTTTCTCGCCGCGGTCGCCACCGGGAGCATCCAGCTCGGTGCGGCGGCTGCCGGGGAATGATCGCCCGGCTGGTAAGGTTGCTGACTGTGACGGCACGAAGCCGTCTCATCTCCCGCGGACGAGTGGTCCGCGCGGTCGCCTGATTTACGTCGTGCTTTCTACGCACGGGACCACGTGTCCCCGTCGCTGTCGGTCGCGCCTCAGATCGTTTCGCGGCCGACGAACAGCGATGGAGTATCTCTGTGCCCAGTCCCACCCGCCGGTCACGTCCGGCGGCGTCCAACCCCCGTCCGCACCGGTCGGCGTCCCGCGGTCAGACCCGCCGGCCGTCGGTCGTCGCCGACACCTCCGCCTACGAGCTCGAGCAGGCGTTCGCCGCCGCTCAGGCGCTCCCCGTCGCCGAGGCGACGACGTTCGCCGCGCTCGGCCTCACCGGTCCGCTCGTCGCGGCGATGACCCGCCGCGGCATCGACGCGCCGTTCGCCATCCAGACCCGGGCGATCCCGGACGCACTCGCCGGCCGCGACGTGCTCGGCCGGGCGCAGACCGGCTCGGGCAAGACGCTCGCCTTCGGCCTGCCCATGCTCGCCCGGCTCGCTGCCGGTGACCGCCGATCGGTCGCCGGTCAGCCGCGCGGTCTCGTCCTCGTGCCGACCCGCGAGCTGGCCAAGCAGGTCACCGACGCGCTCGCGCCGCTCGCCCAGGCGATCGGCGTCAAGGTCACCGCCGTCTACGGCGGCGCGCCGATGGGGCGGCAGATCGACCAGCTCCGCCGCGGCGTCGACATCGTCGTCGCGACGCCGGGCCGGCTGCTCGACCACCTGGAGCGCGGCACCTGCACGCTCTCGGCGATCGAGGTCACCGTCCTCGACGAGGCCGACTACATGGCCGACCTCGGCTTCCTGCCCGCCGTCACCCGGCTGCTCGACCTCACCGCGCGCGGCGGTCAGCGGATGCTCTTCTCCGCGACCCTCGACCGCGGTGTCGCCAAGCTCTGCAAGTCCTACCTCACCGACCCGGCGGTGCACGCGGTCGCCGCGGACACCTCGCACGTCGAGTCGATGGACCACCACGTCTTCACGGTCCGCTCCGACGAGAAGGTCGCCGTCGCGGCCGAGGTCGCTGCCCGCCCGGGCCGGACGCTGTTCTTCGTCCGGACCAAGCACGGCGCCGATCGGCTGGCCAAGCAGCTGCGAACGTTCGGCGTGGAGGCGGCCGCGATCCACGGCAACCTGGCGCAGAACGCGCGTCAGCGCGCGCTCGACGGCTTCGCCGCCGGCTCGCCGCGGGTGCTCGTCGCGACCGACGTCGCGGCGCGCGGCATCCACGTCGACGACGTCGACCTGGTGATCCACTTCGACCCGGCCGCCGACCACAAGGACTACCTGCACCGCTCCGGCCGTACGGCGCGCGCCGGCATGTCCGGCACGGTCGTCTCGCTGGTCCAGCCAGAGCAGTCGCGCGACGTCGCGCGGATGCACGAGCAGGCCAAGGTCGACGCCACGACCACGCGCGTCGCGCCCGGCCACGCGGCCGTCCGCACGCTCGCCGCGTCCGGCACCCCGATCGAGGTCGTCGCCCGCCCGGCCTACGTCGAGCGGCCGGCGACCGCTGCCCGCAAGCCGTACCGGGGCGCGGGCGGCGGCCGTCCCGCCGGCGGTCGCGGCGCGGCACCGGCCCAGAGCCGCAGCGGCTCGCCGGCCGGTCGCGGCACGCACCACCGCCGTCCCTCGGCGTAGCACCCCGGCCGACGTGCGAACGTCCCGGCACCCGCAGCCCCCGCTCCCGTCGACCGACGAACGGCCCGGCACCCGCACCAGCGGGCGCCGGGCCGTTCGTGTGTGCCGCGGGTGCGGTCCGACCCCGGTGGCATTCGTCCGGTCGCGCCCGCGAAGATACGCGGCATGGACGAGGACAACCTGCGCGGGCAGCTGCTCGTGGCGACGCCGCTGCTGCTGGACCCGAACTTCGCGCGCGCGGTCATCCTGCTGCTCGAGCACACCGACGACGGGGCGGTCGGCGTCGTGCTCAACCGGCCGACCGAGACCGAGGTCGACGACGTGCTGCCGGACTGGGGGGACACGGCGAAGGACCCGGCCGTCGTGTACGTCGGCGGACCGGTCAGCCCGGACGGTGCGATCTGCCTCGGGACCAGCCCGTCAGGGCTCGGCGTGAGCGACTGGTCCTTCTTCGACGGCGCGGTCACGACCGTCGACCTGACGCTCGGCCCCGCCGCTGCCGAGCCCGGGATGCAGGTCCGGGTCTTCGCCGGCTACGCCGGCTGGGGCGCCGAGCAGCTGGCCGCCGAGATCGAGGACGGCTCCTGGTACGTCGTCGAGGCGCACGTGGACGACGTCTTCACCGAAGAGCCCGAGGAGCTGTGGCGTGACGTGCTCCGCCGGCAGAGCGGTCAGCTGGCCATGGTCGCCAACTTCCCGCCCGACCCGTCGTTGAACTGACGCGGCGGTCGCGGCCCGGTCGCCACCCGAGCGATCGTCCGGCGCTGGCCGCCGCTGAGCCGGAACAGCCGCGGCTGCCGGTCGTACTCAGCGCGCAGGGCAGTCACCACGTTGTCCCTGGTCACGGGTCGTACTGTCAGGTCGTCCATCCTGGACACCTCCTGTGGTCTTCGGCCGGCCGTCATGCCGCCGCCGGTTCGTCGGTCGCCCAGCCGAGCAGGTCCACCAGCCCGCGGGCCAGCACTTCGCCGGCGGCGAGCAGCATGGTGACCGCGTCGTCCGAGTCGAGCGGGCAGTCCGGGTCGCGGCTGGACGCGCTGACCACGGCGACCGGCATGCCGGCTGCGTTGAGCACCGGCACCGCGGTGACGACGGCGAGCTCGGCGTACCGCGTCCGCCGCCGCGGACTGACCGAGCCGACCCCGGCGAGCACCTCCCGGCCGCGTGCGGTCACGGCGGCCACCTCGGACCAGGCCCGGCCGACGACGCCCTGACCCGGCGCCCAACCCGCGACGACCGGGTGGTCGGCCTCAGGCTCGAGCACCGGCGTCAGCAGGCCGGTGTCGTCGTCGAACAGGTAGAGGTGCAGCCGCGCACCGTCGAGCACGTCGAGCGCCTCCTCCTGCACGTAACGGGTCAGCAGCTCGGCGGCGAGGTAGCGCGCCTGGTCGACGACGTCGGGAACCGGTTCGGGGACGTCGTCGGGCACCTCGCCGTCGGCGTACGGCGCGGTGGCCAGCCCGTTGATGACTACGGACGCGGTCGACGCGGTGGCGATCTGCAGGCGCAGCGCGGCGAGCTCGCTCTCGTGCTCCGCGACCCGGCGGCGCAGCGTGATGAGCCCGGGCAGGCCGATCTCCGCGACGTCGGGCGC
>DASQMY010000359.1:0-4395 GCA_035645255.1 Mycobacteriales bacterium | reverse complement strand
AGCCCGCGGGAGTTCATCTCCTGCAGGTTCTCCTTCATGATCACCGTCGACTTCACGAGCAGGCCGGACATGCCGACGACGTCGGCGTCGGCCTCCTGCGCGGCGTCGAGGATCGCCGAGATCGGCTGCTTGATCCCGATGTTGACGACGTCGTAGCCGTTGTTGCTCAGGATGATGTCGACGAGGTTCTTGCCGATGTCGTGGACGTCGCCCTTGACCGTGGCGAGGACGATGGTGCCCTTGCCGGCGTCGTCGGTCTTCTCCATGTGCGGCTCCAGGTAGGCGACCGCGGTCTTCATCACCTCGGCCGACTGCAGCACGAACGGCAGCTGCATCTCCCCCGAGCCGAACAGCTCGCCGACGACCTTCATGCCGCCGAGCAGGCTGTCGTTGATGATCTCCAGCGCCGGGCGGGTCTGCAGCGCCTCGTCGAGGTCTGCCTCCAGGCCCTTGCGCTCACCGTCGACGATCCGGCGCTCGAGCCGCTCGGCGAGGGGCAGCGCGGCCAGCTCGTCGGCGCGGGTGTTTCGGCTCGCCTCCGCGTCGACACCGCTGAACAGGTCGAGGAACGCCGTCAGCGGGTCGTAGCCCTCGCGGCGGCGGTCGTGGACGAGGTCGAGCGCGACCTCGCGCTGGTCGTCGGGGATGCGCGACATCGGCAGGATCTTCGAGCCGTGCACGATCGCCGAGTCGAGCCCGGCCTTGACGCACTCGGCGAGGAACACCGAGTTGAGGACGACCCGCGCCGCCGGGTTGAGGCCGAACGACACGTTGGACAGGCCGAGCGTGGTGTTGACGTCGGGGTGCCGCGCCTTGAGCTCGCGGATCGCCTCGATCGTCTCGATCGCGTCCTTGCGCGCCTCCTCCTGCCCGGTGCCGAGGGTGAAGGTCAGGCAGTCGATGAGGATGTCGCTCTCGGCCATGCCCCAGTTGCCGGTGAGGTCGGCGATGAGCCGCTCGGCGACGCGCAGCTTCCACTCGCGGGTGCGCGCCTGCCCCTCCTCGTCGATGGTCAGCGCGATGACGGCCGCGCCGTGCTCCATCACCAGCGGCATCACCCGGGCCATCCGGCTGTCCGGGCCGTCGCCGTCCTCGTAGTTGACCGAGTTGATGACCGAGCGGCCGCCGAGGCACTCCAGCCCGCTGCGGAGCACGTCGACCTCGGTCGAGTCGAGCACGATCGGCAGCGTCGAGGCGGTGGCGAACCGGCTGGCCAGCTCGTACATGTCCTGCGCGCCGTCGCGGCCGACGTAGTCGATGCACAGGTCGATCATGTGCGAGCCGTCGCGGACCTGGCCGCGGAGGATCTCGATGCAGTCGTCGTAGCGCGCCTCGAGCATCGCGTCGCGGAAGGCGCGCGACCCGTTGGCGTTGGTGCGCTCGCCGATCACCATGAACGACGTGTCCTGGCGGAACGGCACGTGCTGGTAGAGCGACGCCGCCCCCGGCTCGCGCTCGGGCGCGCGCTTGACGACCTCCCGGCCGCGTACGCGGTCGACGACCTGCCTGATGTGCTCCGGCGTCGTGCCGCAGCAGCCGCCGACGAGACTCAGGCCGTACTCGGTCGTGAACCGGTCGTGGGCGTCGGCGAGCTCCGACGGCGTGAGCGGGTACTCCGCGCCGTGCGCGCCGAGGATCGGCATCCCGGCGTTGGGCATGCACGACAGCCCGATCCGGGCGTGCCCCGCGAGGTAGCGCAGGTGCTCGCCGTACTCGTCCGGGCCGGTCGCGCAGTTGAGACCGATCAGGTCGATGCCGAGCGGCTCGAGCGAGGTCAGCGCGGCCCCGATCTCCGAGCCGAGCAGCATGGTGCCGGTGGTCTCCACGGTGACCTGCGCGAAGACGGGGATGGCCAGCCCCGACGCGGTGACCGCCCGGCGCGCTCCGACGACCGCAGCCTTGGTCTGCAGCAGGTCCTGGGACGTCTCGATCAGGATCGCGTCGGCGCCGCCCGCGATCAGCCCGGCGGCGTTGGCCTGGTAGGCGTCGCGCAGCGTCGCGTAGGGCACGTGCAGCAGGGTCGGCAGCTTGGTGCCCGGACCGACCGAGCCGATCACCCAGCGCGGCCGGTCCCGCGTCGTGAAGCCGTCGGCGACCTCCCGGGCGAGCGCTGCGCCGGCGACGGACAGCTCGTGGATCCGGTCGGCGATGTCGTACTCGCCGAGGTTGGCGAGGTTGGCCCCGAACGTGTTGGTCTCGACGGCGTCCGCCCCGGCCTCGAAGTAGGCGGCGTGCACCCCGCGGACCACGTCGGGCAGCGTCACGTTGAGGATCTCGTTGCAGCCCTCGTAGCCCTGGAAGTCGTCGAGCGTCGGGTCGGCCGCCTGCAGCATCGTGCCCATCGCTCCGTCGGCGACCACCACGCGCTGGCGGAGCTCGTCGAGGATGGACGGGCGTGCAGCCATGAGGGGGACCTTCCGGCAGGCGAACGGGGAACGGCGCCGCGCCCTTGCGACGTGATCGAACCGGTCGATTCTACCGGTTGGGGTCGCCGCGACCGCGTTTGGGTAGCGTCTGCGGCGCGGCGCCCTTCGGTCGAGGAGGTTTCGGGTGACGGCTCGAGTGCTCGGTGACCGGCCACCGGTCGCCGGCGGGCGGGACGTCGACGTACCCGGCGCCGGCATCCGGCTGCGGGCGACGCGCTGGATGGGCACCGGCCCGCCGCTGCTGCTGCTGCACGGCCTGGCTTCGCAGCGGCACTTCTGGGACCTGGTGGTGCCCTCGCTGGTCGGCCGGCCGATCGTCGCGCTCGACCAGCGGGGCCATGGCGACAGCGAGCAGCCGGACGACGGCTACGACTTCGCGACGGTGATGCAGGACGCGCTCACCGCGCTCGACGCGCTGGGGCTCTCCCGGGTGGTCGTCGTCGGGCACTCGTGGGGCGCGATGACGGCGCTGTCGCTGGCCGCCCGCCATCCCGAGCGTGTCCTCGCGGTCGTGTCCGTCGACGGGGGCGTGGCGACCGCGCGCGACAACCCGCGGACCCCTGACGAGATGCGCCGGCACATGGAGCCGCCGCGCATCGAGGTGCCGCCGGCCGACGTCCCCCGGCTGCTGCGCGATGGCAAGGAGTCCTGGTGGAGCGCGGCCGCGGAGTCCGCCGTACTCCCGCTGTTCGGCGTGGACGGCGACGGGCTGGCGCGGCCGCGGCTGCGCCGCGACAACCACATGCGGATCGTCGAGGCGATCCTGACGGAGTACGTCGCCGCGGACGCCATTGCGGCGCTGCGGGTGCCGGCCTGGCTGCTCGTCGCCGAGGCGATGACGCCGGGCAGCGAGCTGGAGGCCGACTGGATCGAGGCGAAGCGGGCGCTGCTCGCCCGGCTCCCCCAGCTCAACCCGGCCGTGCGGGTCGTGCGGGTGACCGGCGCGGTCCACGACGTACCCTTGCAGTGGCCCGCACTGGTCGCCGGCGTGATCCACGCCGCGGTCGACGAGCTGTCCGCAGATCCCCGGCAGGAAGGCACTAGATGACAGAGCTCGACGGCGTCAGCGACCTCCGGTCACCGGTGATGGTCGCCGCCTTCGAGGGCTGGAACGACGCGGGCGACGCGGCTTCGGGCGCGATCGAGCACCTCGAGGTCGTCTGGGGCGCCGAGCCGTTCGCCGCGATAGACCCGGAGGACTACTACGACTTCCAGGTCAACCGGCCGCAGGTCACGCTGGTCGACGGCACCTACCGGCGGATCCAGTGGCCGACCAGCCGCTTCTCCCTCTGCCGGCTCGAGGAGCGCGACGTCGTGCTGCTGCGCGGGTTGGAGCCGAACATGCGGTGGCGCACGTTCTGCGAGGAGGTCATCGACATCGCCCGCGAGCTCGGCATCGAGATGTCGGTCACCCTCGGTGCTCTGCTGTCCGACTCACCGCACACGCGCGCCGTACCGGTCAGCGGCACCGCGAGCGACACCGCCACCGCCGAGCGGCTCGGCCTCGAGCGGTCCCGCTACGAGGGCCCGACCGGCATCGTCGGAGTGCTGCACGACGCGTGCAACCAGGCCGGCATGTCGTCGGTGAGCTTCTGGGCCGCGGTGCCGCACTACGTATCGCAGCCGCCGTCGCCCAAGGCGACCATCGCCCTGCTGCGGCGGGTCGAGGACGTGCTCGACATCGCCGTACCGCTCGGCGAGCTGCCGGAGCAGGCCGCGGAGTGGCAGGAGCAGGTCGACCAGCTGACCGAGGAGGACACCGAGGTCGCGGAGTACGTCCGCCAGCTCGAGGAGCGCGACCCGGAGGACGGCCTCCAGGAGACGTCCGGCGACGCGATCGCCCAGGAGTTCGAGCGCTACCTGCGCCGGCGCGGCCAGCAGAGCGGCCCCGGCGAGTAGCGCCGGGGCTGCTCGCTAGGTGACCTTGAGAACTGCCTTGGTCGACACCGCGCCGTAGCGGTCGACGTTC
>DASQMY010000358.1:0-6208 GCA_035645255.1 Mycobacteriales bacterium | reverse complement strand
CGGTCGACGTGCACCACCTCCGCGGCGTCCACGACGAGCCCCGACACCGGCAGCCCGCCCGGCCAGCTGCGGTGGCGGCGCTTGGCCGGGTCGAGCAGGCGGCGCGCCGGTCCGGGGTTGGCGTAGAAGCGCGTGCGGTCGTCGCCGGTGACGTGCGGCGCGCCGGTGCTGCCGGCGTACGCTCCGCGCTGCCACTCGTCGCCCAGTGCTCGCGCGTCGGCGGTGGCCAGCGGGTAGATGACGCTGGCTCAGAAGTGCTGCGTCTGCTCGACACCGGCCCGTCCCGGCTGCTCGGTCATCGGACGACCGTAGTGCAACCCGGGATGAGACTCGCCGCCCACCGACGTTAGACACTGTGCCGAGCCAGTCGCCGACGTCGGAAGGGGTGCGCCAGTGCTCGACCCGGCCGATCTGTACCAGCTCAGCGCAGACGTCCCGCCGCTCGGCGCGCCGGTGCTGGTGCAGGCGCTCGACGGCTTCGTGGACGCCGGCTCGGTCCGGCAGATCGTGCGCCAGCACCTGCTCGGCTCGTTCGACAGCCGGGTGCTCGCCCGCTTCGCCCACGACGAGCTGATCGACTACCGGGCGCGCCGCCCGCCGCTGACGTTCGTCCAGGACCGGTGGTCGGCGTACGACGAGCCGGTGCTCGCCCTGCATGCCTTGACCGACGCCGGCGGTACGCCGTTCCTGCTGCTCGCGGGACCAGAGCCCGACATCCAGTGGGAGCGGTTCGCCGGCGCCGTCATGCAGCTGGTCGACCGGCTCGGCGTGCGGCTGACGATCGGCCTCAATGCGATCCCGATGGCCGTTCCGCACACCCGCCCCGTCGGCATGACCGCCCATGGGACGCGACCTGAGCTGGTGCCCAAGTCCGAGCGCTGGATCGACACCGTGCAGGTGCCGTCGAGTGCCGGCAACCTGCTGGAGTACCGGCTCGGAGCCGCCGGGCGCGACGCGATCGGGTTCGCCGTACACGTCCCGCACTACCTGGCCCAGGTCGAGTTCGCGCCGGCCGCGCAGTTCCTGCTCGAGCAGGTCGAACGAGCATCCGGGTTGGTCCTGCCGGCCGGGGAGCTGAGCGCGACCGCCGACGCCACGCTGGTGTCTATCGCCGGCCAGCTCGCCGACTCGGCGGAGGTCGCCGCGGCGGTGCGGGCGCTGGAGGTGCAGTACGACGCGTTCGTCGGCGGCCACGGCCGCGGGCTGCTCGCCGAGGGCCGCACCTCGCTGCCGACTGCCGACGAGCTCGGTGCCGAGCTCGAGCAGTTCCTCGCCGACCAGTCGCGCCGGCCCGAGGGGCCGGACTGACCGACCGCGCGGTCACGGCGATCGTCGGGGGACCACCGCAGCGATCGTCCAGCGCCACGCGACGATGGACATGCCGCTGGCCACGATGATCAGCCCAGGAGCAGCGCGACGGCGTGGATCACTACGCCGGCCAGCGCGCCGACGATCGTGCCGTTGATCCTGATGTACTGGAGGTCACTGCCGACCGCGATCTCGATCTTGCTTGCGGCCGCCTCGCCCGACCAGCCCGCGACCGTGTGCTGCACGAAGGCAGGCACCTTGTCGGCGTACCTCCGGACGACGTACTCGGCGCCCTGTTCGAGCCAGCCCTCGAGCCGGCGGCGGAACTCGTCGTCGGTCTCGATCCGCTGTCCGAGCTGGGCGATCGCGCCGCTGACCCGCGTGCGGATCGGGCTCGCCAGGTTGGTCTCCGCGTCCTTGAGCGTCCCCCGCAGCGACGTCCGCGCGTCGCCGATCACACCGGTCAGCCAGGCGTGCGCACGCGGGTCGGCGGCCCAGGTCCGCGCTGCCTCGTCGAGCCGCTTGGCGACGGCGTGATCGTTCTGCAGGCCGTGGGCGAGGTTGGTGACGAACGTGTCGATGACCCGCCGCAGCGGGTGACCCCGGTCGTGTGCCGCCGCGTCCAGGACCAGCGCGAACCCGTCCACGAGACCGCGCACCTTCTTGTCGCTCACCCACAGCGTCGCCAGCGCGCCGCGCTCCGAGATCGCCCGCTTCAGGAACGGCGCGACGACGTCGTCGCGGTGCAGCCGCAGCGCCAGCCGTGACTTCTCAAGGAGTACGTCGACGAGCGGGGTGTGCGCCTCGTGCGCGATCGCCTGGTCGACCATCGCACCCACCGCCGGGGCGATCGAGCGGCCGTCCAGATACCGCTGCGCGACCTCGAGCGTGATGTCGGCGAGCTCGGTGTCCCTGAGTGCGCCGAGGAAGTCGTGGGCGAGGCTCGCCGCTTCGCCGGCGTACCGGGCGGCCCGGTCGGGGGTCGAGATCTCCGCGGCGGCCTTGCGGACCAGGTCTGCCTGCGTGAGGTACGGCGCGAGGTTGTCCCAGGTGAGGAACTCGTCGGTGATGAAGAGTCCGAGGCTCCCGGCGATCTGGTCCTTGCGGTGCGGGATCAGTGCAGTGTGCGGGATCGGGATGCGCAGCGGATGACGGAAGAGCGCGGTCACGGCGAACCAGTCCGCGAGCCCGCCGACCATCCCGGCCTCCGCAGCGGCACGCACGAACCCGGTGAGCCCGTTGTCCGGCATGGCGAAGGTCAGCAGGTAGACCAGTGCCACCGCGACGAGCAGCCCGGTCGCCACTGCCTTCATCCGCCGCAGCCGGTCGGGGTCGCCGACGACCTCGTCCAACGACGCGACGGTGGTCGGCTCGGCGGTCAGCTCGTTCTCCGGGTGGTGTCGACGGGCGGTCTGCCTGGCACCATAGTGCGCGGCGGTTCGCGCTAGTCGGCACGGGAGACGTCGCGGCCGATCCACCGGCAGATGACGTCGACGACGTACGCCTGCTCAGCGGCGGTCAGCTCCGCCCCCTTCGCGATGCCGTGCCACTTCTGCAGGCAGCCCCGGCAGCACGTTGCCGTCGCATGCTGGGCGACGAATACCGGATGTCCCCGGTACGGCGTCTGCCTGCCGTCCTTGTCGGGAGCGGCCGACGCCAGCCGTTTCGCGATCAGGTCGGCCGCATGCCGGCGGATCTCCGGGTAGCCGCGGAGCTCGACGGTCGCGAGGTCACGGCCACGGAGGCGGAACTTCGCGCGGAACGGCTGCTCGATCAGTACGTCGAGCCGCTCGTCGATCGCGTCGCGTGCGCCGGTCATCCCCGCCGGCCGCTCAGGAGCATCGCGTCGGTCATCTGCGTGCGGCGCAGGTGATGCAGGTCGTCGCCGATGGACGGGCGACGAGCCGCTCGGGCGCGATCTGCTGCCCGCACCGCTCGCACGTGCCGTAGCTGTGCGCGGCCAGCCGCTCGAGGGCGTGGTCGATCTCCGCCAGCCGCGACTGCGAGTGCTCCAGCACCGCCATGACCTGTGCGCGCTCGAACGCGATCGTCGCGCCCTCGGGGTCGTGCTCGTCGTCGGTGTTCGACGACTCGGCCGCGGCGACCATGCCGTCGAAGTCCGCCGTCAGCGCGGCGATCTGCGCGGCGGTCCGCTCCCGCTCCGCGCGCAGCGCGTCGTACACGGTCCGGCTGACATCCACGACTGGATCCAACCGCCTGCTGTGGACCGTGATTCCGATGTCCACAGCCGGTCCGCCTCCCGGCCGCGCGGTCGGCGGCGCGCGCCATCGTGGTGATCTCGCAACCGGACGAAGGAGCACCCATGGCACGGCACCGCAACCGCCGTCGCACATCCCGCCGAGCAAATGGCGGCCGGGACAGGACGCGACCCAACCCCGCGCGACCCGACATGCCATGGGCGGCTGTCGTCGTCCTCGGTGAGGACGAGCACCCCGCGTTCGGCTACACCAACGGACTGCACGAGTTCTACGGGCATCCCGAGCTGTGGATGAGCGGACGGGCCATCGACGACTCTTTCGAGTGGTGCACGAGCGACGTCGGCGTATGGCTCAACCACTTGGCCCGCATGGTCCGCGACGGCGAGGCGCTGGAGCCGGGCGGTGCCATCATCGTCGAGCAGCCGCAGTACGACCTGGTGCTTGAGTTCACCGTCGGCGAACCGGTCGAGCGGCTTGCCCTCGAGGCGCTCCTCACGCAGCCCCACGCGTTGGTGCTGCCGGTGCACTGGACGGCGATGTGGCTCGGCGAGCAGCCGCCCTGGCCGCGGTCGGAGAGCGGCATGTTGCAGTGCCCGTGCATCCCGACCGCGCAGGACGGCTGCGCGGACTGCATCGAGGAAGCACGCCGGCGACGCGGCTAGCGTGCCGCGTCGGAAGCGACCACCGTCACAGATCCGCGGGCACGTCCTAGGGCCTCGCTAGGCTTGCCGGATGGACCTGCTCCACAACAGCTGCCTGCTGACCATCGACATGCAGGCGGACTTCTACCGTCCCGACGCACCGTTGCCGGTCGACGGCACGGCTGAGGTGCTGCCGGCGCTGCAACGCGTTGCCGCGGCGTACCGCAAGGCTGCGCTGCCGATCGTGCACGCCGTCCGGCTCTACCTCGCCGACGGCAGCAATGCCGAGCCGGTGCGCCGCGAGCTGGTCAGGTCCAAGAACGTCGTGCGGCCCGGGTCCGCGGGGAGCCAGCTGGCGCCGGAGCTGCTGCCGCCGGGCGGCTGCAACCTCGACCCCGATCTGCTGCTCGACGGGAAGCTGCAGCCGGTCGGACCGCGTGAGTGGATCATGTACAAGCCGCGCTGGGGCGCGTTCTACCGGACCGAGCTGGAGAGCCATTTGCACTCGCTCGGCGTGGAGACCGTCGTGGTCGTCGGCTGCAACTTCCCGAACTGCCCGCGGACGACCCTCTACGAGGCGAGCGAGCGGGACTTCGCGACAGGGCTCGTGTCGGATGCAGTCAGCGGGGTGTACGACGTCGGGCTCGGTGAGCTCGCGCGGATCGGCGCTGCCGTGATGACCGCCGACGAGCTGGTCGAGCGAGTGGCGGGACGGGACTAACCGGCTGGCCCGCCGTACCGCTCGAGCGCCGTGTCGAAACTGGTGTTCCACGTGTCGGTGTGCCGCCACAGCCGCTTCGCCTCCGCCGTCGCCTCGGCCGCGCTGAGGCCGCGCGTGCGGCGGAGGTAGGCGCGCAGCACGAGCCCGGTGCGTGACCGCCCGCCCCAGCAGTGCACGACGACGTCGCGCCCCTCGGCGTGGAACGCGTCGATCTCGTCGAGCACGTCGCGCAGCACGGTGTCGACAGCTGGGTTGTCGTCCTTGTCGATCAGGTAGACGGCGCGCCGCGTCTCGTGCGGCACCTCGTCGAACGTCCGGCACAGCGAGATGACCGCTGCGTCGGGTGGCGTCTGTGCTGCGCCGGTCAGGTTGGTGAGCCACAGCTTCGGCAGCACCTCGACGGGCGGGATCGCCGGTTCGCCGGCGGGCCGCTCGTCGCCGCCTGACGTGGGCCGGCGGGCGGGCGAACCCGGACCGGTCAGCAGCGCTCCGGCGACGCGGGTCAGGCCGGTCAGATCCGTCGCCACGGCGTCGTTGCCGGGGACATCGCCGTGCACCACGGTCGTCCACCGGGACGGTATGCCGCCGATGCCGTAGACCGCGCCGGCGATCGCCCCAGTCACGCAGGCGACCGTGTCGGTGTCGTTGCCGACGTCGACCGCGAGCCGCAGCGCGCCCTCGAACGTGGACGATCTCCGGAGCGCCCAGAGCGCAGTCCCGAGCGTCGGCCACACGGCGCCGTTGCTCTCGGTCGCCTTGTCCGGCGTCCATGCCGGGTCGAGGACGCGTGCCCACCGCTCGCGTTCGGCCGGCTTCACCACCTCGAGCGCACCACCCACCTCCGCCACCGGGTCGCGCCCGGCGAGGGCGGCCGCGACGAGCAGGTGAAAGATCACGCACCCCTCGTCGGCCGCTGGGTCAGCATGGGTCAGCGCCGAGATCCGCCGCGCGGCGTCGACGCTGGCGTCGTGGTTGCCGGCGAAGAAGATCGCGCCGGGCGTCGACCGCATCAGCGACCCGTTGCCGGCGGCCTGCCGACCGCTCGCGACGTAATCGGCGGCTGCCTGGTCCCACGGCAGACCGGACCGCAGCACCGCACTCGTCTGGTTGCCGATGTCCTTGAGCGGCGCGTGCGCCCACGCGACGAAGCCGTCGAAGATCTCCGCCTCTTCGAGCTCGCCGCTGCGGAGGAGCGAGCCGGCGACGATGAGCGCCATCTGCGTGTCGTCCGTCCACTCCCCCTTCTCCCACGTCGCGCTGCCGCACATCTCCGTCGAGGTACCGAGCGCGCGCTCTGGAAACCGCCGGCTGAACGACCC
>DASQMY010000357.1:0-22004 GCA_035645255.1 Mycobacteriales bacterium | reverse complement strand
CCGCGCGCGTGGACATCCCGGTCTGGTGCCGGATGAAGGGCCACCAGTACGTCGGCCAGGCCGGCCTCGAGTCGGGCGTCGCCTACCGGGTGCGGCGGCTGGTGTGACGAGGTGTTCATCGGCGCTTCACGCGGTCGGCTTGCACCCGCCGGGCCGGTGTTGTGACAGTCGCACCACGGCCCACCGACCTGCTCCGAGGAGATCCCGAATGCTGCAGCGTTCCCGTCTGATGTTGGCCCTGGCCACCGTGTCCGTCTCGGCTGTCGCGCTCGTGGCGCCGGCGTCAGCGGTGAGCCCGCGGGCCCACACGCCAGGCCTCGAGTTCCTCGGCGAGGCGACGATCGCGGCCGGTGCGGTCTTCGAGGGGACCGTCGTCGGCGGTCTGTCCTCGATCACGTACGACGCCGCGCGCGACGTCTACTACGCCATCTCCGACGACCAGGGCCCCGGCTTCACAGCGACCAGCACGCCGGCGCGCTTCTACACGCTGGACATCGATGTGTCCGACGGCTCGCTCGACCCGGGCGACGTGACGGTGCTCGCGGTCACCACGCTGCTGCGGCCGGACGGCACGCCGTTCCCCGCCCTCAGCCTCGACCCCGAGGGGCTGACGCTGACGTCCGCCGGCACTCTGATCGTGACCTCCGAGGGCCTGGCGAACGCCGGGATCGCGCCGTGGGTCCGCGAGTTCGACCTGTCCGGCCGGCAGCTGGACGAGCTCCCGGTCCCCGACTACTACGCGCCGTCGGGCGGCACCCGCGGCGTCCGCCACAACCTCGGCTTCGAGGCCGCCGCGGTCTCGCCGAACGGCCGGTTCCTCTTCGTCGGCGCGGAGAACGCGCTCGCCCAGGACGGCCCGGCCGCAACGGTGACCACCGGCAGCCCCACCCGGCTGCTGCGCTACAACCTCCGCCACGACCGGCTGGACCGCGAGTACGTCTACCCGACCGGCCCGGTCGTCGACCCGTCGCCGATCTTCACGGTCAACGGGCTGGTGGAGCTGCTGCCGCTGAGCAACAACTTCCTGCTCGCGATGGAGCGCTCGTTCTCCGTCGGCGCCGGCAACACGATCCGCATCTACAGGGTCGCCCTCCCCGGCGCGACGAACGTCGCCGGCCTCGACGACCTGGACGACGCGCGCCGGCTGCGCCCGGTCGACAAGACGCTGCTGCTCGACCTGGACGAGCTCGGGCTGACCCTCGACAACCTCGAGGGCATGACGCTCGGCCCGCGGCTCCCCGACGGCCGGCAGTCGCTGATCCTGGTGAGCGACAACAACTTCACTCCCGGCCAGCCGAGCCAGCTCCTGCTGTTCGCGATCGGCTGATCAGCCGGCTGGCGCGTCGCCGTACGGGAGCCGGACATCGGACTGCACCATCACGACCGTCATGCCGTCGTCGCTGCCCGACTCGTGCACCTCGCCGGGCGCCCACAGCACTGCCTGGCGCTCTTGGATGACCTCCGGCTCGGCGCCGTCCGTGCGCACCCAGCCGCTTCCCGAGACGACGACGAACAGCTGCCACCACCGGGTAGGGTGCGTCCCGAGGACGCCGCCGGGCGCCACGTACGCGACATGCGTGCGGAAGTGCGCAACCGCCGTCAGCCGCGCCGCCTCGACCAGGTACAGGCCGCTGCTGCCGTGCTCGGTCACGTCACCCTGGTCGACCGCCACCCACTCCATCGGTGCACCGTACCGGGCCGATGCCGCTGGCCGCGGCGCCCGGCTCGACGACACTCGTCGTGCCCTAGACCTCAACTGGTGTACGGATCGGGCGCCGACACGCCGAGCGAGCCCGGCGTGTCGTTGCCCGAACCCGACACTAGATCGTCCTCACTGCGCGGGCTGACGCCGGTGACCCGCTGGTCCTCGTCCGTCTCGTAGACGCCCTTGGACAGATCGACGAGGACGAGGTCGTTGCCGAACGGGTCGCTCACCACGGCGGCCCGGCCGACCGGGATGTCGAACGGCTCCGCGACGACCGCGCCACCGCTGCTGCGGAACACCTGCACCGCCGCGTCCACGGACTCGACGAGCCAGTTCGGCTCGTAGCTCTGCTGAGTCGACAGCACGAGCTCCGTGTCGCCATGCGGCAGTGCCAGGCCCGCCTGGCCGGTCGCGTCGTTGCGCCACTTCAGCCGATGCCCGAGCCGATCGACGTAGAACTCGAGACCGCTGTCGAGGTCCGGAACGCTGACCGTCACAGCGTCGACCTGCTTCAGCAGCCCGGAGTTCTCCACCTCGACAGCGTTCACCGCGCGCTGCCGCATCGCAACCGAGCCCTGGCGATGCCAGGCCCCCGAGGACCCGCGACTGGTGACCGGTTTCTGCTCGCCCGCGGGCCGGCCACACGCTCAACGGCTGTACACGATTCGGTCAGCAGTCAGGCGGTGGCGCGCCCGCTGCGCCGCCGACGTAGCGCAACCGCGGCACCGGCGACGATGACGGCCAGGCCGGCGACGAGGTAGCTGGCGTCACCGTCATTGGCCCGCGGCGGCGATCCGCGCTCGGACGGCGCGGCGGCCCGCGACAGCAGGCGGGTCGCCGTGCAGGCGCTGTCCGTGTACGGCGACGCGTCGTTCACGGGGTGGAACTCATATCGCCCGCCGACCTCGTACGAGCGGTCCACGGACGTCATGGCGTTGTCCGCGTCGACGGGCGTGCCGCGGACCTCGACCGTCGTCCCGGCGTCCGTCCGGACCTCCGCACGGCGACCGCCGAGCGTCGTCGACACGACGACGCCGGTGAAGCGGTGAGCGGACGGCGATGGGCTTCCCGCGCAGGACGCCTGGGCCGGCGAGCCGGCCACGAGTGCGCAGCAAGCGACAGAGACGACGACGAGCAGCCTGGTCACCATGCTGCTGGGACGCAGCACGGCGCACCCGGGTTCCTGCGGAGGCCGGGGCGAGCTGACGGGCAGCCGGGCTCGGTCAGATCTCGACGTGGGTACCGACCTCGAAGACCCGCTCGGGCGGCAGCTTGAAGAACCTGCTGGCGCTGTCGGCGCGAGAGCGCACGAACAGGTGCTCGAGCAACGGGTACATGCCCTCGGCGTCGCCCTGGATCGCCAATTCCCGACCGGTGAAGTAGCTGATCTCCGCCGGGTCGAGCAGTACGCGGTTGATCTCGACACGTGACAGTGCCTGCGGCACGTCCGGCTCCTCCATGAAGCCGAAGGTGAGGATGACCTGGTGCACCGCCGGCTCGAGCCGGCAGACCTCCGCCCGGTCCTCGTCCGGGACATCGGGGATGTCCGCGGTGCGCACGACCACGAGCAGCGTCCTGTCTCGCCGCCAACATCCCCAAGATCCCCGCTGGCCGAAGTAGTTCAGCACCAGGCCGGGCAGCATGATGCCGTACCCAGACGACAGCGATCGGTCGTCGCCCGAAGCGATCGACGCGACGCCCAGGGCGTTGGTCTCGACCACCGGCAGGTGCTGATGCTCGAACGCCTCGCGGACGGCGTACAGCGGACTCGTGCCGATGTCGCCGAAGACGACGCCGAGCGCTCCGAGTGCCAGAGCCCCGGTGCCCACGGCCGACTTGACGCCGCCATGGGCGGTCGGTGGAGTGGGCACGTCCGGCAGGGTAGCGGTGTCAGCCAGCCAGGCGCGCGGCGACCTCGGCCGCCGCGTCGTCGCCGTACGACTCGGTGAAGCGCTGGAGGAACGTCGCCCGCTCGATGACGTACTCCTGCGGCCCGACGGTCTCCAGGACATAGGTCGCGAGCAGGTTGCCGAGCTGCGCGCAGCGCTCGAGCTCCAGGCCCCACGCCCGGCCGGTCAGGAAGCCGGACCGGAACGCGTCGCCGACACCGGTCGGGTCGACCTTCGCCCGCTCCGGTACGGCGGCCACCTCGATGTCCGCCTCGCCGGCCCGGTAGACCCCGCAGCCCTTGGCGCCGAGCGTGACGACCCAGTGCTCCACGCGGGAGAGCACCTCGTCGTGGGACCAACCGGTCTTCTGCTCGACGAGCGCGGCCTCGTAGTCGTTGGTGAAGAGGAACTGCGCGCCGTCGACGAGCCGGCGGATCTCCGGCCCCTCCATCCGGGCAAGCTGCTGGCTCGGGTCGGCGGCGAACGGGACACCCATCGCCCGCGCCTCGTCGGTGTGGCGCAGCATCGCCTCCGGATCGTTCGGCGAGACGAGCACCAGGTCCAGCCCGCCGACCCGGTCGGCGACCGGTGAGAGCTCGATCAGCCGCGCCTCGGCCATCGCGCCGGTGTAGAACGACGCGATCTGGCACTGCTCGACGTCCGTCGTGCACAGGAAGCGGGCCGTGTGCTTCAGCTCGCTGACGCGGATGCTCGCCGTGTCGACGCCGTGCCGGTCCAGCCACGCGCGGTAGTCCACGAAGTCCGTGCCGACAGCGCCCACGAGGATCGGCCGCTCTCCGAGGCGCCCCATCCCGAAGCAGATGTTGGCCGCGACGCCGCCGCGCCGGATGTCGAGCTCGTCGACGAGGAACGACAGCGACAGCCGGTGCATCTGGTCGGGGACCATCTGCTCGGCGAACCGGCCCGGGAAGGTCATCAGGTAGTCGTTCGCGATCGACCCGGTCACAGCGATGCGCACGAAGACTCCAGGCGAAGGAGGGGGTAACCGGAGGCGCAAGCGTACCGCCCCTGTGACCGGCAGAGCCGCGCGCGACACCGAGGGAACCGAGCCGCCGCACGCGTGCGTCCAACCGGCGACCGTCCACCAGGAGGACACGATGCGCCGACTCGCCGTACCAGCCGTCTCCGCCGCAGCGGTCCTCGCTGTCGTCGTCGGAGCCGCCGCACTCCAGCAGTCCGGCGGACCGGGAGCGCAACGACGGCCGCTGCCGCCCCTTCAGCTCGGCAGCGGGGCCGGCAGCGGTGAAGGCGCCGCGGCACGCGCGGACACCGGCCCGCTGCCGGTGGACGCCCCGGGCATTGGCTACGTCGTCCGCGGGGAGCTGCCAGGCGCCCCCGAGCGGCCGGTGCGCGCCTACCGCGTGCGCCGCGGTACGGCGACGCGCGAGCAGGTCGCCCGCCTGGCCGAGGCACTCGGCGTGCCGGGTCAGCCGAAGCTGGGCGACGGCGGCTGGGTGGTCGTGGGCGGTGGCCGGACCCTGACGGTCGCCCAGGGGCCGGGGATGCCGTGGAACCTGATGCTGGGCGAGCAGAGCTGCCTGGCCGCCCGCAGCGACGGCCCGGACATCGCCTGCGCCGGACGGGAACACCCCGGCGTCGCAGCCGACCCCGCGACGTGCCCGGTGGAGCCGGCGAGGCCGGTGGAGCCGGACCCCTCCGTCGAGTCGCCGGCCGGGCCGAAGTGCCCGGAGCCGAAGCAGCCGCCGATGCCCAGCGAGGCCCGCGCCCGCGAGGTCGCCCTCGCGGTCCTCGGGGCGACCGGCACCTCGACCGACGGCGCAGCGATCCAGCTCCACGAGGGCTGGGGCACCCGCATGGTGTCGGTCGAGCCGAGAGTCGACGGCGTCGTCGTAGCGGGTTGGCAGTCGATGCTGAGCATCGACGCGCAGGGCGCGGTCCAGGGTGCCAACGGCTGGCTGGGCGCCGCGGTCGCGGCGGACCGCTACCCGGTGATCTCAGCCGACGCGGCCGTGGACCGGCTGCAGCGCGTCGGCCGGATCTTCCCCGCGATCTGCGAGCCGCGGACGGACGGCAAGGAAGGCTGCCAGCCGCCGCCGCCGGCGGTCGTCACCGGCGCGTCGCTCGGACTGATGTTCACCATGCCGTACGGCGACGACGACGCGTTCCTGCTCCCGGCCTGGCTGTTCGACGTCCGCGGCGACGCCGCGCCGACGCCGGTGGTCGCGCTGCCCGATGAGCTGCTGCCCAAGGAGCCGAAGCCCGCCGAGCCGAAGCCGGATGAGCCGAAGCCGGCCGAGCCGACGGGCGAGGCGCCGCCGCCCGCGGGCTGCGCGCCGGACGAGCCGGTCTCCTCCGACGGCGGGGTGGACCTGTCCACCGTGCCGCGGCTCAAGTGCGCCCCGGGGGCTGCCGGTGGCGGGGCGCCGGAGCCGGCCTCTCGCTGACCGGCCCGTGACACGGCGAAGGCGGCGGTCCCGCGGGGGGTCCGCCGCCTTCGTCGTACGAGTGCCTGGTGTCGTGAGCGGGCTCAGCTGAACGAGTCGCCGCAGGCGCAGGAGCTGCCGGCGTTGGGGTTGTCGATCGTGAAGCCCTGCTTCTCGATGGTGTCGACGAAGTCGATGCTGGCGCCGCTGAGGTAGGGCGAGCTCATCCGGTCGACGACGACGTTGACGCCGCCGAAGTCGGTGACGACGTCGCCGTCGAGCGAGCGCTCGTCGAAGAACAGCTGGTAGCGCAGGCCGGAGCAGCCACCAGGCTGCACGGCGATGCGCAGCGCGAGGTCGTCACGACCCTCCTGCTCCAGCAGGCTCTTGACCTTGGCCGCGGCCGTCTCGGTCAGCAGCACGGTCGAGGCAGGGGCCTCGGTCGTGGTCGGCTCGGACGGGGTGGTCTGCGTGTCGGTCATGAGCTGTCGTCTCCCAGGGAGGCGTAGAGGTCGTGTGGCAGGTACAACGGTCGGCGGCGCATCGGGCATTCCGCCGGGCTGACCGCTTCTAGGATCGCATACCGGTGGGCGGGGCCGCGTCGGATCCCGTCGACTGGTCCACGGCCTGGCCGGTGGGCGGTGCGGCAGGCGGTCCCGCGGGGGCCTCCCCGATCGGATTGGCGGCCGGCTCGCCCGCGGGCCGCGACCACTCGCGCGCCGCCTGGGCCGCGAGCTTCTCCAGCCAGTGCGCCGGCTTCGACAGCGCCTCGCCCTGCGACCCGACCAGGTCGGTAACCGAGTACGCACCGGTGACCCCCGCCGCCCGCATCTCCTGACGCCCGACCGTGACGTCACCGGCCAGCACGATGCACGGCAGACCCGCCTCGCCGGCCAGCGCGGCGATCCCGCTGGGTACCTTCCCGCGCAGCGACTGCGCGTCGAACCGCCCCTCACCGGTGATGACGAGGTCGGCGTGCGCCACCTTGGCACGCACGCCCAGGATGTCCGACACCAGGTCGACGCCCGGGTGGATCGTCGCGCCGGCGAACGCGGCCAGCGCGAAGCCGAGCCCGCCCGCCGCCCCCGCGCCCGGCTGGTCAGCGCTGCCCTTGACCCCGGTCGCGTCCGCGACGAGTGCGGCGTACCTGACGAGAGCGGCCTCGAGCCGCCCCGAGGTCGCCTCGTCGGCGCCCTTCTGGCCGGCGAACGACCTGGTCGCGCCGTCCGCGCCGAGCAGCGGATTGAGCACGTCGACCACCGCGACGACGTCGACGTCCGCCAGCCGCTTGTCGAGGCCGCTGACGTCGACCCGGTCGAGCCGCTCCAGCGCGCCGGCACCGCGCGGCAGGTCGTTGCCGTCGGCGTCGAGCAGCCGGACGCCGAGCGCCTGCGCCATGCCCGCGCCGCCGTCGTTGGTCGCCGTCCCACCGAGCCCCACGAGGATCCGGCGGGCGCCCGAGGCGAGCGCCGCGCCGATGAGCTGCCCGACGCCGTACGACGTCGCCGTCACCGGGTTGAGCTCGTCCGGCGTGAGCCGCGAGATGCCGCAGGCCTGCGCCGACTCGATCACCGCGATCGGGGTCCCGGCGACGGTCGTGAACAGCCACGACGCGCCGACGGCCCGGCCGAGAGCGTCGTCGACGTTGGTCTCCCGCCGGCCGGCGAAGACGCTGGCGATCGTGTCGAGGAAGCCGTGGCCGCCGTCCGACATCGGGGTCAGAACGAGGTCGTCAGCGGGCATGGCGCTGCGCCAGCCGTTGGCGATGGCGCTCGCGGCCTCGGCTGCGGTGAGCGTGCCGGCGAACTTGTCTGGAGCGATGACTACGCGCATGGGGTGCAGTGTGCCCTGTCTCACCCGGAAGCAAAGCGCCGCGGGTGGCGTTGTCCGCTGTGGGAGCATGGCTCCTCGCGCCGACGGACCAGGGAGCCGACGCCCACGATGACGATCGATACTGCCGAGCCGGAGCTGACGCCGGTCGCGCTGCTGCTGCTCGGACGTGGCTCCGACCCGCAGTCCGAGCGCGGCGTCTCCTGTCCTGGCGAGCTCCCCGCGGCGTCCGACCCGACACTGGTCGACCGGGCCCGAGCGGCCAAGGCGGCGCTCGGCGACCGGGTGTTCGTGCTCGGCCACCACTACCAGCGCGACGAGGTCATCCAGTTCGCCGACGTGACCGGCGACTCGTTCCGGCTCGCCCAGCAGGCCGCCGCGCGTCCGGAGGCCGAGTTCATCGTCTTCTGCGGCGTGCACTTCATGGCCGAGAGCGCCGACATCCTGACCGCCGACCACCAGCAGGTGATCCTGCCCGACCTCGCGGCGGGCTGCTCGATGGCCGACATGGCGGTCATCGGCCAGGTCGAGGAGGCGTGGGAGGCGCTCGAGGACGCCGGCATCGCCGCGGGCGTCGTACCGATCACGTACATGAACTCGTCGGCCGACATCAAGGCGTTCACCGGGCGGCACGGCGGCACCGTCTGCACGTCGTCCAACGCGAAGCGGGCGCTGGAGTGGGCGTTCGCCAGGGGCGACAAGGTCCTCTTCCTGCCCGACCAGCACCTCGGCCGCAACACCGCCGTCCGCGAGCTCGGGTTGTCGCTCGACGACTGCGTGACGTTCAACCCCCACCGCCCGAACGGCGGGCTCACGGCGGAGCAGCTGCAGGCCGCGAAGATGATCCTCTGGGCGGGCCACTGCTCGGTGCACGGCCGCTTCACGATCGAGACCGTCGCCGAGGCGCGCGAGCGGGTGCCCGGCGTGACGATCCTGGTGCACCCGGAGTGCCGCTACGAGGTGGTGGCCGGCGCCGACCTCGTCGGGTCGACGGAGTACATCATCCGCACCGTCAACGAGGCGCCGCCGGGCGCGAAGTTCGCGATCGGCACGGAGCTCAACCTGGTCCGCCGGCTGGCGAAGGCCAACCCCGACAAGACCGTCGTCTTCCTCGACAAGACCGTCTGCTTCTGCGCGACGATGAACCGGATCGACCTGCCGCACCTCGTGTGGACGCTCGAGTCGCTCGTCGCCGGCGACGTGGTCAACCTCATCGACGTCGAGCCGGAGACCGCGCGCCACGCCCGTGCCGCGCTGGAGCAGATGCTCGCGCTCCCCTAACCTGAGCCGCTCACCCCCGTCTCGACAGGACCACCGTGAAGCGACGTACGACGCCCGCCGACCCGCCCGCGCAACCGGTCGAGGCGACCCCGCCGCCGAAGCCGGGCGGCAAGGGTCGCCCGACGCCGAAGCGCAGCGAGGCACAGGGCAGGCGGCGTACGGCGGTCCGCCCGCCGCCGACGGACCGCAAGGAGGCGGCCCGCCGGATGCGCGAGGACGCCAAAGCCGCCCGGCTCCGCCAGCGGAGCGCGATCGAGACCGGCGCCGAGAAGGACTACCCGCCGCTGCACGCCGGCAAGGAGCGGGCGCTGGTCCGCGACATCATCGACGCGCGGCGGTCCTTCGCGTGGGTCGCGATGCCGGCCCTGCTGATCCTGATCGTTCCGCTCTGGTTCAGCGCCGGCAACCGCGAGCTCGCGGCGACGATCAACCTGTTCCTCCTGGTGCTGATGCTCGCGGTCACGGTCGACGTCGTGATCGCCTACCGCAAGGTCAAGAAGGTGCTGGCCGAGCGCTTCCCGACCGGGACCCGCGAGCGGACCAGCACCCTCGCGCTCTACGGCATATCGCGCAACAACCAGATCCCCGCGCGGCGCAAGCCCAGGCCGCGGGTCAAGCGCGGCGGCACCTACTAGCGGCCCGTGCTCGTGGAGACGCTTGCTTTCGTCGTCGGACGCGACAGCGCGCACATCGACGCGGCAGCCCAGGTCTGGTCGGAGGCGGTCGCGGCCCGCGACTCCTACGCCGAGGTGCCGGCGGCGGACGTCACTCGACCGCTCATCGAGCGGATCGTCGCGTCATCACCGCGCTCCGTGCTGCTGATCGCGTCGGACGCCGCGGGTGACGTCGTCGCCTTCGCCGCGGCGAAGCCGGTCGACGGCGCGGCTGAGCACGCGCACGTCCGTTACATCGGTGTTCGACCCGGCAGATGGGGCGCTGGCGCCGGCCGGCAGCTGGTCGCCGAGCTCGCCGCACGCCTCAGGTCCGCCGGCTACGCGGCTGCCCGGCTCGAGGTCTACGTCGACAACCCGCGCGCCGTTCGGCTGTACGAGCGGCTGGGCTGGGTGCCATACGGCGATCCGACACCGCATCCGTCGTCAGGGCGGCTCGAGCAGGAGTATCGGCTGGCGTTGCAGCGCTAGATCTGGCCGATCCAGCGGTGGCCGGGGTGGGCCGTCGTGAGCGCGTCGATCAGCCAGTGCCGACCCGCCGCCGACAGCCTGCCCGCGACCTCGCGGAGGTCGCCGTCGTCGGTCGCCGCGGGGGCCTGCGCGGCGCGGTGGAGCAGCACGACCTCGGGCCGCACGCGCTCGTCGCGGCAGTAGACCCAATCGTCGGCCTCGGCCGACTCGAAGAAGATCTCGAGCTGCCACGGCAGGTACTTGGCCGGCCGCGCCCACACCGTCGTCCGGTCGACCGGCAGCGGCTCGCCCGACGACCACGCGGTCAGCGACCTGTCGTGCACGACGTGCATGTCCCACGCCGCTAGGTGCGACCGCACGGCGCCGTGTTCCCGCCGGAGCACCGCGAAGTCGAGGTCGTGGTGCGGCCGCTCACGGGCGAGGAACAGGTCGAGCGCCCAGCCGCCGGTCACCCACCAGGAGGCGTCGAGTGCCAGGAACAGCGGGGCGGCGGCCTGCGGGTGGAGGACGTTCCAGTCCCCGCGTGCGTCGGTGGGCATGCCGCGATCCTCACACGACCGGTCGCCCCGGCGGCGGTGCGGTCCGGCGTACCCGACGAGTTCGAGGACGTGCTGCACGGGTAGGTTGGCGCCCATGGAGTACCGCAACCTGGGCCGCAGCGGCCTCAAAGTCAGCGAGATCGCCTACGGCAACTGGGTCACCCACGGCGGGCAGGTGGGAGACGAGGCCGCGCGGGCCTGCGTGCAGGCGGCGTGGGACGAGGGCATCACATTCTTCGACACCGCGGACGTCTACGAGAAGGGCGCCGCCGAGACCGTCCTCGGCCAGGCGCTGCAGGACATGGCCCTGCGGCGCAGCGACCTCGTCATCGCGACGAAGGTCTACTGGCCGATGAGTGACAACCCCAACGACCGCGGCCTGTCGCGCAAGCACGTCATGGAGAGCTGCGAGAGCTCCCTGCGCCGGCTGCAGACCGACTACGTCGACCTCTACCAGGCGCACCGGTACGACGAGACGGTGCCGGTGGAGGAGACACTGCGCGCGTTCGACGACCTGGTGCGCCAGGGCAAGGTGCTCTACGTCGGCGTCTCCGAGTGGACCGCGGCGCAGATCAAGGACGCCACGAAGATCGCGAACGAGATGGGCTTCGACCGGATCGTCTCCAGCCAGCCGCAGTACTCGATGCTGTGGCGGGTCATCGAGGACGAGGTCGTCCCGATGTCCCGCAAGAAGGGGGTCGGACAGATCGTCTGGTCGCCGATCGCCGGCGGGGTGCTCACCGGCAAGTACCTGCCCGGCCAGCCGCCCGAGCCGGGCACCCGCCTCGCTGAGCGCGGCCAGTGGTTCAGCCGCTGGCGCGACGACGACGGCCAGCTCCGGCAGTCGCTGCTGCAGGCGGTGCAGGACCTCAAGCCGATCGCCGACGAGGCCGGGCTCTCCCTCGCCGCGCTGGCGGTCGCGTGGGTGCTGCAGAACGACAACGTGTCCGCCGCGATCATCGGCGCCACCAAGCCGGAGCAGGTGCGCGACAACGTCAAGGCCGCCGGCGTCACGCTTGACAAGGAGCTGATGACGCGGATCGACGAGGTGCTCGGCGAGCACGTCGTGCGCGACCCGGCGCTCACCGGCTGACCGAGGCCAGGCGGGGCTACGCCGGCTCGAGGCTCATGGGGTAGACCTCGCGGCCGTCCTGGGTCAGCGCGACCGACCGGGCGCCCTCGTCGTACAGCTGCTGCCAGCTCTCCCCCAGCCACGCCTCCGCCTCACCCTGCGTGGGGAACTCGCTGCTGCTCCGCTGCTCGCCGCCGATGTCGTACCGCCAAGACCAGGACATGACCCGCGCTCCTCGCTCGATGTCCGTCCAGGCTAGTGTCCGGCGCGATGAACGGCTCCACGGGGCGGGTCCTCGTCATCGGCGGCGCGCGGTCCGGCAAGTCGGCGTACGCCGAGAGCCTGCTGGCCGGGCACCCGCGGGCGACCTATGTGGCCACCGCGCCCGAGCGGCCGGACGACCACGACTGGGCGGCCCGGATAGCCGCGCACAAGCTGCGCCGCCCGCCGCACTGGCGCACGGTCGAGACGACCGACCTGTGCGGACTGCTGCGGGCACCGCAGGGCGACCGGCCATTGCTCGTCGACTCGGTGACGGCGTGGTTGACAGCGGCGATGGACGACGCCGGCTCGTGGACCGACGACGCGCGCGCCGGCGGCCGGCTGCACGAGCGGACCGGCGAGCTCGTCGCCGCGTGGTCGGGGACCGTGGCGCAGGTCGTCGCGGTGACCGACGAGGTCGGCCAGGGCGTCGTGCCGGACACCTACTCCGCCCGGCTCTTCCGTGACGAGCTCGGCCGGCTCAACCAGCAGCTCGCGGCCGGTGCGGACCGCGTCTGGCTGGTGACCGCCGGGCTCCCGCTGCAGCTGAAGTAGATGTGCACAGCTCGGAACCTGACCGGTCCCTAGCCGCGAGCGGCCAGCTTTGCCTCGCGCTCCTCGCGCGCCGCGGTGAACGACGTCGCCATCGTGTCGAGCGCCGCGACGAACTCGGCCACCTCGGTGCGCGCCTTCTCGGCGTCGCCGTCGAGGCCGTCGAGCTCGAAGAAGCCCCAGTGGCGCAGCAGCGGCCAGAGCACCTCGTCGTGGTGGATGCGCAGGTCGTAGATGCCGGCCTGCGCGATGCGGACCGCCTTGCGCTGGAAGTCGCGGATGCCGGTGCCCGGCATCTGGAACCCGACGACCTCGTCGCGGATCGCCTGCACCATCGCGGACCGGTCGACCTCGAGGGTCGCGGCGACGAGGTTGCGGTAGAAGATCATGTGCAGGTTCTCGTCGGTGGCGACGCGGGCGAGCAGCCGGTCGCAGACGGGGTCGTTGCTGTAGCGGCCGGTGTTGCGGTGGGCGATCCGGGTGGCGAGCTCCTGGAACGAGACGTAGGCCATCACCTGGAAGATGTTCTTGTCGTTGCTGTGGTAGCCGTGCTGCATCTGCGCCATGCGGTCGCGCTCGAGCTGCACCGGGTCCACTCCGCGGGTGGTCAGCAGGTAGTCGCGGATCGCCAGGCCGTGCCGGCCCTCCTCGGCCGTCCAGCGGCCGGTCCAGGTGCCCCAGGCGCCCTCGCGCCCGAACGCCGCGTCGATCTCGCGGTGGTAGCTCGGCAGGTTGTCCTCGGTCAGCAGGTTGACCTCGAGCGCGGTGCGCGCGATCGACGAGAGCGTGGACTCCTCCGGTGACCATGGCGTGCCGTCGTAGTCCCGGCCGAGGCTCCACGGGACGTACTCGTGCGGCATCCACTCCTTGGCGACGGCGAGGTGCCGGTTGACCTCACCGGCGACGACCGGCTCGAGCTCGCGCAGCAGGGCCGTGGTCTCCATGGGGCGGGTTCTCCTTGGTTACGGAAGCGTAAGTTACGTTGCCGTAGGTTACGTGCTGGTCGCGGCCGAGTCAACGCGAACGCCGACGTGCGGCCGCCGACTACCCTGACCCGGATCCGAACGGCGAAACCGCGATGGGGAGGGGTCGGTGCTCAGCCAGCAGATGGCCGCGCTCGTCGGCGGCGTGCCCGCCGTCGACGGCACCGTCATGAGCGAGGCGCTGGCGCTGCTGCGCGCAGCCGGGCGGCGGCCGGGCGCGCTCGGCCGGCTGGAGCACGTGTGGGTGCTGGCCTGCGGGCTGCAGGGCAGCGTCCCGGCCGTGCCGTTCGCCCGCCGCCGGCTCGTCGCGATCGTCGGCGACCACCCAGACCAGCCCGGGTACGCCGCCACGCGCGTCGCCGACCTCGTCAACCGCACCTCCGCCGTGGCCGCCCTCGCGGACCGGTCCGGCGTCGGCGTACGGGTCGTCGACATGTGCCTGACCGACGACGTGCCTGGTGCCCCCGCGGGTACCGCCCGGCTGCGCGTCCGGGCCGGCGCCGGCGCGATCGACCGCGAGCCGTCGATGACGCCAGACGAGTGCCAGCACGCGTTCGACGCGGGGGTGGCGACCGCCGATGCCGAGGTCGACGCCGGCGCCGACCTGCTGGTGCTGACCTCGCTCGGTCGCGCGCCGGCCGCCGCAGCGACGGCGCTCGTCTGCGCGACGACCGGGGACGAGCCGGTCACCGCGGTCGGGCGAGCGGGCGTCGACGACGCGACCTGGATGCGGCGGGTGGTCGTCGTGCGTGACGCGCTGCGCCGCAGCCGGCCGTGGCTGCTCGACCCGATGGAGCTGCTGACCGAGCTGGGCGGCCCCGACGTCGCGGCGATGAGCGGCGTGCTGGTCGGCGCGGCGCTGCGGCGTACGCCGGTCCTGCTGGACGGGCTCGCCCCTGCTGCCGCCGCGCTGGCCGCGGCACGGATGAACGCCCGGACGGTGCCGTACCTGCTCGCCGGCCACCGCGGGGCGGACACGGCGCACCGGCTGGCGCTGGCCGACCTCGGCCTCGAGCCGCTGCTGGACCTCGGGCTGACGACCGACGAGGGCGAGGGTGCGCTGCTCGCGCTCGGGCTGCTCGACTCGACCGTCGTCGCGCTGCAGACGCTGCGGCCGGCCGGGTGAGCGAGACCGACTCGGCCGCTCAGCGCTTCGGCTGGCTGCGGCTGGCACTGACGACGTTCACCATCGCGCCGGTGCGCGCGCCGCAGGTCGACCGGGTCACCGCCGGCCGGGCGATGACCGCTGCACCGCTGATGGGTCTGCTCGTCGGCTTGGCGGCCGGCGTGGTCGTGGCCGGGCTGCGGGCCGTCTTCACGCAGCCGCCGCGCTTGGTCGTCGCGACCGTCGCCGTGCTGGTGCTCGTGCTGGCGAGCCGCGCGCTGCACGTCGACGGCCTCGCCGACACCGCGGACGCCCTCGGGTCCTACCGACCGGCGGATGCCGCTCTCGCGCTGATGAAGAACGGCGACGTCGGGCCGTTCGGGGTCGTCGCGATCGTCCTGGACCTGCTCGTGCTGGTCAGCGCGCTGGACGCGGCGCTGTCGATCCAGCGCGCGACCGAGGTGCTGCTGGTCGCCGCGATGACCGGCCGCCTCGCGGTGACGCACGCCTGCGTGGCAGGCATCCCGGCCGCGCGGCCGACCGGTCTCGGCGCGCTGGTCGCCGGCAGCGTCCGCCGGTCAGCCGCGGTGGCGGTCACGGCCGGC
Source organism: Mycobacteriales bacterium (assembly GCA_035645255.1). Lineage (GTDB taxonomy): Bacteria > Actinomycetota > Actinomycetes > BP-191 > BP-191 > DASQMY01. Next base: position 6,635 of record DASQMY010000357.1, on the reverse strand, counting down.
GCGTACGCCGTCGGCGCGCTGGCCGGGTGGATCGACGAGGGCGGCCGCTGGGACGGTGTGCTGCAGGTCGCGATAGGCATGACCGCGGGCCTGCTCGCCGCGCAGCTGCTGAGATGGCACGCCGTACGCCGGCTGGGCGGGATCACCGGAGACGTGCTCGGCGCGCTGGTCGAGATCGCGACCGCGGTCACCCTGGTCGCGCTGGTGCTGATCCGCTGGCCTACCTAGGCGACGACGGCACGAAGGGCGGCTTGACCACCTTCATCACCGACTGGCGGCCGCGCACGTCGACGGTCACCTCGTCGCCGACGGAGATGCCCCGGGCCAGCAGCGCGAGGCCGATACCGACCCGCAGGGTCGGCGAGAAGGTTCCGCTGGTGACGAGGCCGGCCGCTCCCCCGGCCAGGTCGCTGACCACCATCCCCGCCCGCGGGATGCCACGGTCCTGCGCGACCAGCCCCCAGAGCAGCCGGCCGGCGCCTTCCTCCTTCTCGCGGAGCAGCGCGTCGCGGCCCCAGAACTCCGGCTTGTCCCAGCCCACCGCCCACCCGGCGCGCGCCTGCACCGGCGTGATGTCCAGCGACAGCTCGTGGCCGTGCAGCGGGTAGCCCATCTCGGTGCGCAACGTGTCGCGGGCGCCGAGGCCGCACGGCAGCGCGCCGTACGCCGACCCCGCGTCGAGCAGCGCGTCCCACAGCGCGGGCGCCGCCGGTGACCGCGGGATCAGCTCGAAGCCGACCTCGCCGGTGTAGCCCGTCCGGCACACGACCACGTGCCCGTCGCCCCACTCGGCAACGGCGTAGGACATGTAGCCGAGCGCGGTCGGCAGGCCGAGGGCACCGACGAGCGCGGCGGAGCGCGGGCCCTGCACCGCGAGCACGGCGTAGTCACGGTGCAGGTCGCGGACGGTCAGCTCGCTCGGCGCCGAGGCGGCGAGTCGGCCCATCACCTCCGCGGTGTTGGCCGCGTTGGGGACCACGAAGACCTCGTCGTCGCCCTTGAGATAGGCGATCAGGTCGTCGACGACGCCGCCCGACTCGTCGCAGCAGAGCGTGTACTGAGCCTGGCCGGGGCCGATGCGGCCGAGGTCGTTGGTCAGGCAGCGGTTGACGTAGTCCCGCGCGCCCGGTCCCTCCACCGAGCCCTTGCCGAGGTGGCTCACGTCGAACACGCCGACCCGCTCGCGGACCGCCGTGTGCTCGGCGATGACCCCGCCGCCGGGGTACTCGATCGGCATCTCCCAGCCGCCGAAGTCGGCGAGCTTCGCACCGAGTGCGGTGTGCCGGTCGTGCAACGGCGAGCGGAGGAGATCGGTCACTGAGTGCGGGTCCTTTCCGGCAGGTCGGCTCGGCAGCCGCCCGGGAGGCTACCGCGCGGTGTCGTCCGCGCACTGCCGATCGAATACGGTGCGACTGTGACCACACTCAGCCTGAGCAGCAGCCCCATCACCGACCTCAAGGTCGACGCGCTCGTCGTCGGCGCCATGTCGTCGAAGGGCGGGCCGCGGCTCGCTCCGGGAGCCGAGCCGGTCGACGCGGCCCTCGGCGGGCGGCTCGCGCGGACGCTCGGTGAGCTCGGCTGCACCGGCGCGGCCGGTGAGGCGGTCCGGCTCGCCACGTTCGGCGCCACCACCGCGCCGGCGGTCGTCGTCGTCGGCCTCGGCGATCCCGCCAAGATCACCGCCGAGTCGCTGCGCCGGGCTGCGGGCGTCGGCGTTCGTGAGTCGGCGGGCAGCCGCCGGGTGGCCGTCGCGCTCGGCGCCCCGGGCGTCGGCCCCGACGACGCGGTCCGCGCGACCTGCGAGGGTGCGCTGCTCGGGTCGTACGACTTCGTCGAGTTCCGGCAGGCGTCCCTCGTCGGCCGCAAGCAGCCGGTGCAGGCCGTCACCGTCGGCGTACCGGATGCGAAGGACCGGGGCGCCGTCGCCGCCGTACGCCGGGCTGAGGCGGTCGTCACCGGCGTCACGCTCGCCCACGACCTGGTCAACACCCCGCCGGGGCACCTGCACCCGGCCGAGCTCGCAGACGCCGCCGTGGCGGAGTGCCGCGATGCCGGGTGCGAGGTCGAGGTGCTCGACGAGCGCGCGCTGCGCAAGGGCCGCTACGGCGGCATCCTCGGCGTCGGGCAGGGCTCGGCCAACCCGCCGCGGCTGGTCCGGATCAGCTACCGGCACCCACGGGCGACCCGCACGCTCGCGTTCGTCGGCAAAGGGATCACGTTCGACTCCGGCGGCCTGTCGCTCAAGCCGTCCGCGTCCATGGAGTGGATGAAGTCGGACATGGCCGGCGCGGCGGCGGTCGTCGCGGCGCTCGGTGCCATCGCCCGCCTCAAGCTCAGGGTCAACGTGACCGGCTGGGTCCCAATGGCGGAGAACATGCCGTCGGGGTCGGCGATCCGGCCCGGTGACGTGCTGCAGATGTACGGCGGCAAGCGGGTCGAGGTGCTCAACACGGACGCCGAGGGGCGGCTGATCCTCGGCGACGCGCTCGTCCGCGCCTCCGAGGAGGCGCCCGACCTGATCGTCGACGCGGCGACGCTGACCGGCGCGCAGCTGGTCGCGCTCGGCAGCCGGACGGCCGGCGTGATGGCCAACGACGACGACCTGCGGGCGCGGGTGTGCGACGCGGCCGGGCGCGCGGGCGAGCTGGTCTGGCCGATGCCCCTGCCGGACGAGCTGCGCAAGTCGATCGACTCCGACGTCGGCGACATCACCAACACCGGCGACCGGTACGGCGGCATGCTCGTCGCGGGGCTGTTCCTCAAGGAGTTCGTCGGCGAGGGCATCCCGTGGGCGCACATGGACATCGCCGGGCCGTCGTTCAACACCGACGTGCCGCACGGTTACACCCCGAAGGGCGGTACCGGCGCCGCCGTACGCACGTTCGTCCAGCTGGCCGAGGACGAAGCCGCCCGCTGACCGGCCCGTCCGCTGGCGAGGCGCAGCGGACCGCACGCGAGCTGGGACCGCTTGCCTGCCCCGGCATGACGCGCACTGCGCATGCCGATCGAGACGATCGTCACGCTGTTCACCTCAGCCGTCGTGCTGACCGGTGCGGCCGCGCCGGCCAGCGCCGCCACGCAGGTCCAGGACGGCCTGGTGAACGTCGCAGTAGGCGACACCATCACGGACGCAGTGGACATCGGCGTGGCCGCTCAGGTCGCGGCGCAGATCTGCGGCGTCAAGGTCGGGCCGGTCGCGGTGCTCGGTCGCGCAGTCGACGGCAGCGGCGACTCGGAGACGGTGTGCACCACCGACCAGGGACCGGTCACGCTCGAGAGCGGTTCGCCGTACACCGCCGTTGTGAGGTCAACCTCCGTCGAGCAGCGCCCGCTGAGCCATGTCGAACGTCGCGAGGACCTCCACCAGGAACTGCGAGGCGCCGCCCGCGACATCGGCGAGGTCGGCGGCGGGGGTGTCCCGGAGCACCTCGAGCAGCACCTCGTGGTGCACGCACACGAGCTCGAGCATGCTGACGCCGTTCGCGACGGCAGCCCGGCCGATCAGGTACCCGCTGTGCAGCGCGGCCTCGTCGTGGCGCGGCAGGTAGCGCAGGAACGCGGCGCGGTAGTCGCGCTGCATGTCGTCCGCGGTCGCCATGCCGATCAGGGCACCGACGTGGTCGGCGCGGCCGTGGACGCGTCGAGGTACTCCAGGCCCTCCTCGAGGTCGAGCGCCGTGTAGACCGATCCGGTGCCCATGCCCAGCGCGACCATGGCGAACGCGACGTCCGGCTGGATGCCGACGATCACGGTGGTCGCGCCGCGCAGCCGAGCCATCTCCGCGATGTTGCTCAGCGTCCGCGAGCCGAACGAGTCGAGGACGTCCAGCGCCGCCACGTCGATGATGACGCCGCGCGAGCGGCACCGGCCGATCTGCTCGATCAGGTCCTGCTGGAACCTGATCATCTGCGAGTCGTCGAGCGCAGTGTGGATCGACGCGATCAGGTACGAGCCCTGCCGCAGGATGGAGACGAGCGCCGGTCCGGTCACTAGCCGGCCGAGCTGTCCCGGCGCGTCACGGTGTAGCCCAGCAACCGCTCCGCCTCCTCGAGTCCGCCCTGCAGGTCGCCGATGGTGTTCATCTTGCTGAGGTCGACCCCGATCGTGACGAGCGTCTGCGCGATCTCGGGCGAGAGCCCGGTGATGATGACGCTCGCACCCATCAGTCGTGACGCGTCGACCGTCTGCACCAGGTGGTTGGCGACCGACTCGTCGACGTCCGGCGCGCCGGTGATGTCCATCACGACGACCTTCGCGCGGTGCGTCCGGATCCCGGCGAGCAGCTGCTCGGTCAGCTGGCGGGCGCGCTCGGCGTCGAGTACGCCGATGATCGGCAGGACCAGCAGCCGTTCGCGGACCGGCAGGACCGGGGTCGACAGCTCGCGGATCGCGTCCTGCTGCTGCCGGATCACGCGTTCGCGCTCGTCGACGAAGCTGACCGCGACGGTGTTGGCGATCCGGTTGGCCGCCGGCTCGTAGGCGTCTAGGACCCGGTTGAGCAGCCCGAAGTCCTGCTGGTACTTCTCGAACAGCGACCGGGCGAGGACGTCGCGGAGCAGCAGGACGATGCCGACCACCTCGTGCGTCTCGACGCCGCGCGGGATGATGCGCTCGGAGAGGTCGCGCGCGTAGTGCTGCAGCGCCTCGACGCTCCCGGTCTCGAGCACCTCGACGTAGTTGTCGTAGACCGACGTCGTCTCGGCGGCCATCTCCTGCGGCGTCATGGCATGGAGCAGGTGCGAGTCGCCGATCCGGCTCGCCCACTCCTGGCGTAGTTTGGTCCGGTGCTCGCGCAGGTGCGCCACCAGCTGCGGCAGCAGCTGGTGCGCGTCTCCGGGCTCCTGCGGCGGGAAAGCCTCGGTCACCTGATCGCTCATGTGGGCGTTGTCGTCCATGTCAGCCTCTCTGCCGCCACTTGGTCATCGTCACTGTCGTTCCGCGCCCGACTTCGGAGACCACCGCGAAGTCGTCCATGAGGCGGCGCGCCCCTGGCAGACCGAGGCCCAGGCCATGGTAGGTGCTGTATCCGTCGGTCAGTGCCTGCTCGAGGTCGGCTATGCCCGGTCCGGCGTCCCTCGCGACGACGCGTACGCCGGGCCGGGGGTCGTCCACCAGATCGATGCAGATCTCTCCGCCACCGGTGAATCGCACGATGTTGCGGGCGACCTCGGAGACCGCCGTCGCGATGACGGTCAGCTCGGTGGACGAGAACCCGATCCGCGCGGAGAGCTCGCGGACCGCCTGCCGGGCGCGGACGATGTCCGCGTCGCCCTGGATGGCGATGCGGGTCTCGTCGTCGCGCTTCTGTCCGCGTCCGACCAGCGGCTCGCTGAGCCGGGCGCAGAGCTCGCACTCGAGCAGGTGCCGCGCGGCGTCCACCTCGCGCTGCCGCCTCCGATCTCCGCTGGAGAGCGTCAGCAGCACGGCCCGGCAGCGGTCGGTCGGCGGCTCGGTGCCCTCCAGCGCAAGCAGGTACTCGACGCGAACCCTGGCGCGGGTCCGGTTGAGCTGCGCCGCCACCGCGCCGGCCGTCGTACCCATCTCCTCGGCGAGCGAGCGCGTGTCCTGACCGGCTACCTCGTGCGCGAGGAGCGTGTGCCGTTCGGACTCGGACAGCCGGGCGAGCGCCTGGGCGACCGCTTCGCTCTCCTCCCGCTGGAGGAGTGCCTCGTCCGGCGCGGTCGGCGGACGCAGGTCCACCACCCGATGCTGGTTGCGCCGGTGGGTGTCCTGCTCCTTCCACCGAGAGGCCACGAGGTTGCGCGCGGTCACGATGGCGTACGGCTCGAGCATCCCGGGCTCGACCCGGCCGGCGGCCGCGAGCACGCGGGCGACGGTCTCCTGGACCAGGTCCTCGGCGGCCGCCCGGTCGGACACCCGGGCGCCGACGACCCGCCGGACCATGGGGAGCAGGGCCGCGACGTCAGCGGAGCGGTCGGCATCTACTGGCACGTCCCGCTGAGCGCCCACCAAGCGCATCTACCCCTTCCGCGTCATGCGTCACCAACCTGGTCGTCTTTGTCCATGACGACCGAAGCGCGCTGGGTCACCCGGAGGAGCACACCGTGCAGACCATGTCATTCGGCATCCGTTGCCAGCGGGGCCAGCGTAGCTCCGCCGTCCATCAGCCGTCCCGCGCCGCCGCCCGTCGCCGCAATCGCGAACCCGGCGTCGCCCCGAGCGCGTTGACGGGCGTCCGGCTGGCCCGGGCGTTGCGCGCCGTGGCGGTCCTGCGTGCTCAGGTGTCGGAGGACACCGAGGCGATCGCCGCGGCCGCCGGGCCCGACGTGCTCGCGGCCCTCGGCATGCGCATGCTGGCCGACTTCGCGCGGTGCGCGGACGACGAGGCGATGGCCGCCTACCTGGTGGAGGCGCAGCGGCTGCACCAGGTGACCCGTGACCTCTACCTCGGGATGAACGACGCGGCGCTCGCGGTGGTGCGCCTGGTGGCGGATACGGAGGCGAGCCGGACCGATGAGCTGCTGTCGGCGTTGGACGACGTCCTTCGCAGCACGATCGGCCAGGACGTCCGCCCGGGGATGCCGGACGCTGCACCGCGCCCGCAGGCGCCGACGGCGGCGGCACCCCGCGTGCAGGTGGCCCTGCGAGTGGTCGATCCTCCGCGAATCGGCGGC
>DASQMY010000356.1:0-6717 GCA_035645255.1 Mycobacteriales bacterium | reverse complement strand
TGTCCGCCGGCTCGCTGGCGCGCCACGCGTCGTTCGTGCCGCAGCAGGCGTTCGTCTTCGACGACACCGTCCGCGGCAACATCACCCTCGGCGCGCCGGTCGACGACGCCGCGGTGCGCCGAGCCGCCCGCATGGCGCAGGCCGACCGGTTCATCGACGCCCTTCCGGACGGCTACGACACGCTCGTCGGTGAGCGCGGCACGTCGCTGTCCGGCGGCCAGCGGCAGCGGCTCGCGCTGGCCCGGGCGCTGGTGCGCGAGCCGCGGCTGCTGGTGCTCGACGACGCGACGTCGAGCGTCGACCCGCAGGTGGAGGCGGCGATCCTGCGCGGCCTGGCGAGCAGCGATGCGGCGATGACCCTCGTCGTCGTCGCCTACCGGCGGGCGACCATCGCGCTGGCCGACGAGATCGTCTACGTCGAGAGCGGCCGGGTGGTCGACCGTGGGACGCACGCCGAGCTGATGGACCGGGTGCCGAGCTACGCCCGGCTGATCACCGCCTACGACCGGGACGACGACGCCGACGACGACGCGGGTGACGAGGACCGGCCGCTCGCGACCGACCTGCGGGGCGACGACCTCGCGATGACCCACGAGGCGGTCGGATGACCGCCGTCGACATCGCGGCCGGCCGCGACGGGTCCTGGGCGACGTTCGTGCGCGGGCTGCGCCTCACGCCGGAGTTCCGGGCCGGGCTGCCGCTCACTCTGCTGACGGCGCTGGTGGCGACCGTCGGTCGCATCGTCATCCCGGTGGTGATCCAGCAGACGCTGGACCACGGGCTGCGCGACGACGGATCCGTCGACCAGCCGCTGGTCCGGCGAGCGGTCGGCTACGCCGCCGTGGCGCTGGTCGTCACGGCGCTGGCCGGCTATCTGAGCAACGCCCGGCTGGCCCGCTCGACGGAGGACGCGCTGTCCGGGCTGCGGGTCCGGGCGTTCCGGCACATCCACGACCTGTCGATGCTCCACCAGGCCACCGAGCGCCGCGGCACGCTCGTCGCCAGGGTGACCGCCGACGTCGACACGATCAGCATGTTCATGTCGCACGGCGGCGTGCACCTGATCGTCAACGTCGGGCAGCTGCTGCTCGCGCTGTGCCTGATGCTCTACTACAGCTGGCAGCTCACCGTCCTGGTGCTCGTGGTCTTCATGCCGCTCACCGTGCTGCTCAAGCTCATCCAGGCCCGGCTCGCCCACCGCTACGACGGGGTGCGCAGACGGCTCGGCGAGATGCTCGGCGCGATCGCGGAGAGCGTGGTCGGCGCGTCCGTCATCCGCGCCTACGGCATCGAGCGCCGTACCGCCGAGCGGGTCGACAAGGCGATCGACGACCACGCGGAGTCCTTTCTCTCGGCGACCCGCGTGTCGTCGGCGATGTTCTCGATGGGCGAGGTGTTCTCGGCACTCGCGATGGCGGGTGTGGTCGTCCTCGGTGTCCTGCTCGGGGTGGCGGGCGACCTGAGCGAGGGCCGGCTGATCGCCTTCCTGTTCCTGGTGTCGCTGTTCGTCCAGCCGGTGCAGGTCGCCACCGAGGTGCTCAACGAGGCGCAGAGCGCCATCGCCGGGTGGCGGCGGGTGCTCGACATCATGGACGTCGAGCCGGACGTCGCAGACCCCGCACTGAGCGGTACGACGCCCGCCCTGCCGGCCGGGCCGCTCGGCGTCGAGTTCGACCGCGTCAGCTTCAGCTACCCCACCGGGCCGCGCGTCCTGCACGACGTGGATGTCGACGTCGCGCCGCGGGCGCGCGTCGCGGTCGTGGGTGAGACCGGCTCGGGCAAGACGACCTTCGCCAAGCTGCTCACGCGGCTGATGGACCCGTCCGAGGGCCAGGTCCGCCTGGGCGGAGTGCCGCTCGACGAGGTCGCGTTCGCCGACCTGCGCGGCCGGGTCGTCATGGTGCCGCAGGACGGGATGCTGTTCGACGTGTCCGTCGCTGACAACGTCCGGCACGGGCGGCCGGCGCTCTCCGACGCCGAGGTGGTCGCCGCGTTCCACGAGCTGGGACTCGCCGACTGGCTCGAGACACTTCCCGGCGGTGTGTCGACGCCGGTCGGGGAGCGCGGCGAGTCGCTGTCGGTGGGGGAGCGGCAGCTGGTCGCGCTGGTGCGCGCCTACGTCGCCGATCCCGACCTGCTCGTGCTGGACGAGGCGACGTCAGCCGTCGACCCGGCCACCGAGGTCCGGCTGCAGCGCGCGCTGGAACGGTTGGCCGAAGGCCGCACGGAGGTCACCATCGCACACCGGCTGTCGACCGCGGCGTCGGCCGACGAGGTGCTGGTCTTCGACCGCGGCCTCCTCGTGCAGCGGGGCCGGCATGCGGAGCTGGTGGCCGAGCCCGGCGTCTACGCCGACCTCTACGCGAGCTGGCTCTCGCGCGCCTCGGTCGGCTAGGGCGCCCGGCCCGCACCGGCATCGACCGAGGGGTCACCGGGCACCGAGCCGGCCAGGTAGGCCCGCGCCACCATCGTCTCGAAGTGGTAGACCGCGTCCTCGACCGTCGTCAGCGGCCCCGGCCGGTAGTGCGGCGAGGAGACCCCGCGCTGCACCGACTCGCACGCGGCCCAGTCCTGCCGGTTCGTGACGTCCCAGAACTCGACGGCGTACCGGGCGTCGAAGCCGGCCGCGGCGACGACGTCCGGCTCGAAGAGCCACTCGCAGACGACCCGAGTCGACGTCGGCGACACCGGCTCGAGACGGTGGCTCAGCACGTAGTCCGGGTGCAGGCTCAGCAGGAGGTCCGGCACGAGTCCGACGTACGCGACCTCCCGGTGCCTCGACTCGGGCAGGCTCCGGAGCGGCCGGCCGGCGCTCGTCCCGTCGAGGGACATCGTCGCCGCGCCGTCCCGCAGCTCCATCGTCCCGCCGACCCAGCTCCGGCCGGGCGCGAAGTTGCGGCCGCTGGTCGGCGGGCTGACCGCGCACAGCTCGGGGTGGATCTGCGGGCAGTGGTAGCACTCGTGGTAGTTCTCGTGGATCAGCTTCCAGTTGGCGCCGACGACGTACTCGCGGGTGGCCGCCGCGACCAGCGTGCCGGGGTCGTACGGCGCGACGATCTCGTCGAGCCCGGCGACGTGGTCGGCGAAGTCGGGCGCCCGCCCGTCCGCGTTGACGAACGTCCAGCCGTGCCACTCCACCGCGGGGAGCGGCACGAGCGCGAGGTCGTCTTCCGGCGCGCCGGCCAGTCGGGGCGCGGCGTGCAGCGACCCGTCCAGGCGGTAGCTCCACGCGTGGTACGGGCAGCGGACAGCCGGCCGCTCGGCGGCCGCTCCGGCGGGGAGCAGCTCGTGCCCGCGGTGGCGGCAGACGTTGGCGAAGGCGCGCAGCACGCCGGCCGAGTCACGCACCAGCAGCACGCCGAGCGGGCCGGCACTCACCGCCCGCTGGCTGCCCGGCGACCCGACCTCGCTGGACCGGCCCGCGCACACCCACGAACCAGCGAAGAGGTGCTGCTGCTCCCACGCGAAGACCGGCTGCGCGGCGTACGCCGGCCCCGGCAGCATGCGACTCGACCCGAACGGCCGGAGCACCGCAGCGAGGTCGTCGGCGTCGAGCACCGTCATGACCGGAGGATATGACGGACGCCGACCGGTGTGGCCGCACCGGCTGCGCCGCCGGGGCGGGTGCCGCGTGCCCGAGTGATCATCGTCGTAGAGTGGCCGAACTGACGGGCGCTCGACCACGCGAGGTGGTGTCGTGACAGAAGCCGACGAAGCGGTTACCGACGACGGGCGCGCCGGTCTGGAGCAGCAGGTCCGGGTCTTCGGCGTCGTCCTCGACAGCCTGTCCAGCGCTGTGCTCGCCGCCGACGGCAACGACCGGGTCATCTACGCGAGCCGCACGGCACAGCAGCTGCTCAGCCGGACCTACGACGAGCTGGTCGGGCAGGACTTCGGCACGGTCGTCGTCCACCGCGACTCACGGGACCAGTACGTGCAGGAGCAGCGGGCGGTCAACAGCGGTGAGCGGGTCCACAGCGACCTGGCCATCGTCCGGCCGGACGGCGAGCGGGTGCAGGTGGTGTTCGACCGGACCGCGGTGCGCGAGCAGGGCGGGGTCGTCGGCTGGGTCGGCTGGGCGCTGGACGCCGCCGACCACCGGATGCGGCGGCGCGACGTCGACAGCCGGCTCACCACCGATCCGGTCACCGGGCTGCTCAACCGGGCGGCGGTCGAGGAGCAGGTCCGTTTCGCGCTCGAGCGCGCGGCGGCGCAGTCCGACGTCGCGATGGCGGTCGTCATCATCCGGCTGCGCGGACACGCCGAGGCGCGCGCGGAGCTCGGCGAGCACGCCGGCGACCGGCTGATGTCCGACGCCGCGCTGCGGATCCGCGCGGCGCTGCGCGCGGGTGACGTGCTGGGCCGGCTGGACGACGAGTTCCTGCTGGTCCTGCCGGAGCTGCGTCCGGGCTCGGGCTACGGGCTCGAGGAGTGGTCGAGGGCGAGCGGCCTGGTCGTCACCAAGAAGGTGGAGCGCGCCCTGGAGTCGGTGTTCCAGGTCGAGGGCGGCGAGCGCCGGCTGAGCGCCCGGCTCGGGGTCGGCGTCTTCCCGTTCGACGCCAGGGACGTGGCCGGCCTGATGCGCAGCGCCGACGCCGAGGCGCGCAGCGGCGATTAGCGTTGCGCGACGCGGCACAATGGCCGAATGGCCAATCCACCGAGGACCGCGTCCGACCTGGACCCAGCCGTCGCCGCCCGGCTCCGGCGCGACTCCGCCGGGCTGTTCCCGGCCATCGCGCAGCAGCACGACACCGGTGAGGTGCTCATGCTGGGGTGGATGGACGACGAGGCGCTGCACCGGACGCTGACCACCGGCCGCTGCACCTACTGGAGCCGGTCCCGGCTGGAGTACTGGGTCAAGGGCGAGACGTCCGGGCACCAGCAGTGGGTGCGCTCGGTCGCGCTCGACTGCGACGGCGACGCGGTGCTGGTCAAGGTGGACCAGGTCGGCGCCGCCTGCCACACCGGCGACCGCACCTGCTGGGACGCCGACCAGCTCGCGGCGACCGTCGGCGCGCCGTGACCGCGCCGGTCGCACCGGACCTCGAGACGTTCCGCGAGCTGGCCAAGCAGCGCCGCGTCATCCCCGTCGCGCGCCACCTGCTCGGCGACGCGGAGACGCCGATCGGCGTCTACCGCAAGCTCGCCGCCGACCGGCCGAGGACGTTCCTGCTCGAGTCCGCGGAGCACGGCGGCGTCTGGTCGCGCTACTCCTTCGTCGGTGCGAGCGCCCCGGCCGTGCTGACCGAGCGGGACGGCGCGGCGGTGTGGCTCGGCAGCCCGCCGGCCGGCCTGCCGTCCGGCGGCGACCCGTTGGCCGCTCTGGGTGCGACCGTCCGGCTGCTGCACACCGAGCCGCTGCCGGGGCTCCCGCCGCTGACCGGCGGCCTGGTCGGCTACCTCGCCTACGACGCCGTACGCCGGCTCGAACGCCTTCCCGACGCCGCGGTCGACGACCTCGCGCTGCCCGAGCTCGGCATGATGCTCGCGACGGACCTCGCGGTCCTCGACCACGCCGACGGGTCGGTCTGGCTCATCGCCAACGCGGTCAACTGGGACGACAGCGACGAGCGGGTCGACGAAGCGTGGGCCGACGCGGTCGCGCGTATCGACCGGATGACGACCGACCTGGCGCAGCCGTCGCCGGCGACGGTCGCCGAGTTCGACGCCGACGTGTCGCCGGTCTACACCTCGGGCACCGACCGCACCGACTACCTGGCCGGCGTCGAGCGGGCGAAGGACGAGATCAGGGCGGGCGAGGCGTTCCAGATCGTGCTCTCGCAGCGGTTCGAGATGAGTTCCGAAGCGTCGCCGCTGGACGTCTACCGGATGCTGCGCCGCGGCAACCCGTCGCCGTACATGTACCTACTCCGGTTCGACGGCTTCGACATCGTCGGCTCCAGCCCGGAGGCCCTCGTGAAGGTGACCGCGGGCCGGGCGATGATGCACCCGATCGCCGGGAGCCGCCCGCGCGGCGCGACGCCCGAGGAGGACGCCGCGCTCGCCGCCGACCTGCTCGCTGACCCGAAGGAGCGCAGCGAGCACGTGATGCTCGTCGACCTCGGCCGCAACGACCTCGGGCGGGTCTGCGTGCCCGGCTCGGTCGACGTCGTCGACTTCATGTCCGTCGAGCGCTACTCGCACATCATGCACATCGTCTCGACCGTCGTCGGCGACGTGTCGGCCGACCGCGACGCGTTCGACGTGCTGACCGCGTGCTTCCCCGCCGGCACGCTGTCGGGTGCTCCGAAGCCGCGGGCGATGGAGATCATCGAGGAGCTCGAGCCGACCCGCCGAGCCCTGTACGGCGGCGCCGTCGGCTACCTCGACTTCGCCGGCGACCTCGACACTGCGATCGCCATCCGCACCGCTCTCGTCCGCGACGGGACGGTCTACGTCCAGGCCGGGGCGGGCATCGTCGCCGACAGCGACCCGGCGACCGAGGACGCCGAGTGCCGCAACAAGGCCGGTGCGGTGCTGCACGCCGTGGCGCGGGCGGGGACCCTCCGCGCGGTGCAGTGACCGATCCGCCGGCCGGGGCGGGACGCGCCGCGCCGGGTCGGCGCGAGCTCCTCGGCGCGGTGCTCGGCTGCCTCGCCGCCGCTGCGGTCGTGCTGCTCGCCGTCGGGCGGCCGTGGGTGCGTGCCGCCTCGGCCGGCGGCTCGCTGGTGACCGCCGTGACGATCGAGTTGCCGGGCCGGACGCTGCGACCCGGTG
>DASQMY010000355.1:0-21867 GCA_035645255.1 Mycobacteriales bacterium | reverse complement strand
GACGGTGCTGCCGCTGGTGCCCGCGCAGGACTTCAAGCGCATCGTGGACGGCGACGCCGGACCCAACACCGGCGGGATGGGCGCCTACAGCCCGCTGCCCTGGCTGCCGACCGACTTCGTCGACGAGGCGATGCGGACCGTGCTGGTGCCGACGGTCCGCGAGATGGCGGCGCGCGGGACGCCGTTCGCCGGCCTGCTGTACGGCGGGTTCGCGATGACGAGCGCCGGCATGAAGGTCGTGGAGTTCAACGCGCGGTTCGGCGACCCCGAGACGCAGGTCGTGCTCGCCCGGCTGCGGACGCCGCTCGGCGGGGTGCTGCAGGCCGCGGCGTCTGGGACGCTGGCCGGGACGACGCTGGAGTGGTCCGACGAGGCGGTGGTCAACGTGGTGCTCGCCTCCGGCGGCTACCCCGGTCCGGTCGAGTCCGGCGTACCGGTCCTCGGGCTGGCCGAGGCGGCCGCCGTACCGGGGGCGTCGGTCCTGCACGCCGGGACCGCGCTCCGTGACGGCCAGGTGGTCACGGCCGGCGGCCGGGTGCTGTCGGTGGTCGGGACGGGGCGGACGCTGGCCGCCGCGCGCGAGGTCGCCTACCGCGCGGCCGCGCTGATCAGCTTCGACGGCATGCAGCTGCGCACCGACATCGCGGCCAAGGCCGCCGCCGAAGCCTGACCCCGGCGGCACCTGCCCCACCGGCCCACCCCCCGTCCGCCCCGCCAGCTCCGGCCTGGAGTTGCACCCTGCATGTCAGGTCCCCGGGATGACGTGCAGGGTGCAACTCGGCGCCATGGCGGGCGGGTTATGAGTCCCGCGCGGGGTGCGAGAGAATCGCCCGCACCGACCGGCGACACCCGCCGTACCCACCTGCCCGCAGCTCTCGAGGGGAAGACCGTGCCCGCAGACGCCAAGATCGCGATCATCTACGGCTCGCCGAGCGACCACGACGTCATGGCGCAGGCCGGCGCGCTGCTCGACCGCTTCGGCGTCCCGTACGACGAGATCTCCATCTCCGCGCACCGGGCGCCACGGCGACTGGCCGAGTGGCTGGGCGAGCTCGAGCCGCGCGGCATCGAGGTCGTCATCGCCGGCGCCGGCATGAGCGCGGCGCTCCCCGGAGTCGTCGCCGCCCACACCGCGCTCCCCGTCATCGGCGTGCCGATCAAGGGCGGCGCGATGGACGGCCTGGACGCGCTGCTGTCGATCTCGCAGATGCCGCCCGGCGTGCCGGTCGCCTGCGTCGGCCTCAACAACGCGACCAACGCGGCGGTCCTCGCCGTGCAGATCCTGGCGGTCGGCGACCCCGACCTGCGGGCGAAGATGTGGAAGTTCAAGGAGGACTTCGAGCAGGCTGCGGCGCAGCGGTGATCGGTCGCTACACCCTGCCGGAGATGGGCCGGGTCTGGTCGGAGGCGCACAAGTACGAGCTGTGGTGCCGGGTCGAGACGCTGGTCCTCGAGGCGCATGCCGAGGCGGGCGTCGTACCCAAGGACGCGGTGGAGCCGGTGCGCAATGCGTCGCCGCCGACCCCCGAGGCCGTCGACGAGATCGAGCAGGTCACGCAGCACGACGTCATCGCGTTCCTCAGCGCCTGGGCGGACAACACCGAGCCACGCACCGCAGCCGCCTACGTCCACTTCGGCATGACCAGCTCCGACCTGCTCGACACCGCGCTGGCGGTGCAGCTGTGCGAGGCGACCGACATCCTGCTCGGCAAGCTCGACGCACTCGTCGCCGCCCTGCGCGACCTCGGCCTGCGGCACCGCGACACCGTCAAGGTCGGCCGGACGCACGGCATCCACGCCGAGCCCGACACGTTCGGCCACACGGTCGCCAACTTCGCGTTCGCCATGTCCCGTTCGCGCGACCGGCTGCGGCAGGCCAGGGCGGCCGTCGCCATCGCCAAGATCTCCGGCGCCGTCGGCACCTACTCCAACATCGACAGCACCGTCGAGGAGTACGTCGGCGCGCAGCTCGGTCTCGCGCCTGCACCCGCCGCGACGCAGGTCGTCATCCGCGACGGCATCAGCGAGTGGGTCTCGGCGCTGGCGATCGTGGCGACGGTCTGCGACGCCATCGCGCTCGAGGTCCGGCACGGTCAGCGCACCGAGGTGCGTGAGCTGGCGGAGCCGTTCGGCAAGGGCCAGAAGGGTTCCTCGGCCATGCCGCACAAGAAGAACCCGATCCTGTGCGAGCGGATCTGCGGCCTGGCTCGCGTGGTGCGCGGGCAGGTCGTGCCGGTGATGGAAGGCATCCCGCTCTGGCACGAGCGGGACATCAGCCACTCCAGCGTCGAGCGGGTCGCGCTGCCTGACGCCGCCATCGGCACCGACTACCTGCTGCACCTCACCACCCGGCTGGTGACCGGGCTGGTCGTCGACGCCGACCGGATGCGCGCCAACCTCGACGCCACCGGCGGCCTGATCTACACCAGCGCGGTGCTGCTCGAGCTGGTCGAGGCGGGGCTGTCCCGCGAGGACTCCTACGCCGTCGTGCAGTCTGCCGCGATGGAGACGTGGCAGTCCGGGGTGCCGTTCCGCGAGACGCTCCGCAAGCACCCCGAGGCCGAGCCGCTGTCCGACGAGCGGCTCGACGAGATCTGCCGGCCGGAGCGCTACCTCGCCCGCCTAGCACCCGTCTTCGACCGACTCGCCGCCCTCAGCTGACCCCTACGACACACCCCAGGAGACCACCAGCATGCCGCTCGCCGACGAGACGTTCGCAGGCCTGACCCACCTCGGCTCCGGCAAGGTCCGCGAGCTGTTCGCCATCGGCGACGACCAGATCCTGCTCGTGGCCTCCGACCGCATCTCGGCGTTCGACGTGATCCTGCCGACGCCGATCCCCGACAAGGGCGCGGTGCTGACCGCGCTGTCGCTGTGGTGGTTCGAGCAGCTCTCGGACATCGTGCCGAGCCACGTCATCAGCCATCGCGTCGCCGACTACCCCGGCGAGCTGCAACCGTACGCCGACCAGCTGCGCGGCCGCTCGATGCTCTGCAAGCGGCTCGACATGGTGCCGGTGGAGTGCGTCGCCCGCGGCTACCTGACCGGGTCGGGGCTCAAGGACTACCAGAAGACCGGTGAGGTGTGCGGCATCACCCTGCCGGAGGGGCTCGTGGAGTCCAGCCGGCTGCCGGAGCCCATCTTCACCCCGGCGACCAAGGCCGCGATCGGCGAGCACGACGAGAACGTCAGCGAGGCCGCGGTCGCCGCGACCGTCGGCGCGGAGCTGACGGCGGAGCTCAAGCGGCTGACGATGGAGATCTTCGGTCGCGCGTCGGAGCTGGCGCTCGGCCGAGGCATCATCCTCGCCGACACGAAGTTCGAGTTCGGCCGGGACGCGGGCGGCGTGCTGACGCTCGGCGACGAGGTGCTGACGCCGGACTCCAGCCGCTTCTGGCCGGCCGACGACTACGCCGCGGGCCGCGCGCAGCCGTCGTACGACAAGCAGTACGTCCGCGACTGGCTGCGCAGCACCGGTTGGGACACCGACAGCCCCGCGCCCGAGCTGCCTGCCGACGTCGTCGACCGGACCCGCGTCAAGTACGTCGAGGCCTACGAGCGGCTCACCGGCTCGTCGTTCGACGACTACCTCAAGGAGAGCTGACCCATGGCCCGCGTCGTCGTCGACGTCACCCTCAAGCCGGAGATCCTCGACCCGCAGGGGCAGGCGGTGCTGGGCGCGCTGCCGTCGCTGGGGTTCGCCGGCGTGCGCGGCGTACGGGTCGGGAAGCACTTCGAGATCGAGCTCGACGGTGACGCCGACGACAGCACGCTGGCCGAGGTGCACGCGATGGCCGAGAAGCTGCTGTCCAACCCGGTCATCGAGGACTTCACCGTCCGGGCGGAGTAGTGCCGGAGACGTCCCGGGCGCAGCGGGTCGGTCAGGGCCGCCGGCCGCGGGTCAAGCGGCCGTGGCCGCGGCTGCCGAGGTGGTTCGTCGCGGGTGTGGCCGCGACGTCGGTGGCGATCCTCGTCGTGCTCGCGGTCGGCATCAGCAAGCTGGCCCGGCCGGACCAGCCGGTGGAGGAGCGGCGTTCTCCCAGCGGTGCCGTCGCGCTTCGGCTCGGCGGCCAGGCATCTGGTACGGCGCCGGGCTCGCACGACGTCGCTTCGCTGGAGTTCCGCAGCCGGCTCACCAGGCCGGTCCGTTGCGGCGCGGTGAGCGGGCTGCAGGTGGCGGCATCCACCGAGCAGGACGTGGAGACGCTGGTCGACGTCGTCGAGAACGGCGTCTGCAAAGGACTCCGCGAGGTCGTCGCCCGGCCGGCCGCCGGCGAGACGGCGGAGCAGCGCGTGGTCAAGGCGGCGCGCAAGGGCACGGTCATCGGCTTCGCGGCGTTCGAGAAGACCGGCGAGGACTCGACGACACTGGCCGGCTCGCCGCCGCGCGTCGCGGTCAACGCGCGCTACTCCAACCGCGGGAAGTCGTTCAAGGGCTACCTCGCAGTCGTGGTCCTGCACGAGCTTATGCACGCTGGCGCCGACGATGTCGCGGTCACCGCCGCGCAGGAGTACGACGCCCGCGCGGTCGAGCTGGAGCGCTGCAAGAGTCTGGCGGTCGAGGCGCAGGGTCGGTCGTGCTCGGAGGCGGAGACGATCGTGGGGTGGGGCCGCGACGAGGCGGTCCAGCGGCTGCGGGCGACGGGCTTCCAGTAGAAGTCAGCCGAGTCCCCGAGCAGGTGCGGATGCCTCCCGCCGCCTCCGGTATCCTGCGTCCTCCGCCCCCTTTCCGACGGAGTCCTCCATGACGGCCCGCGTGGGTGTTGTCACGTTCCCCGGCTCGCTCGACGATCGCGACGCGATGCGCGCGGTCGCGCTGGCCGGCGGTGAGCCGGTGTCGTTGTGGCACGGCGACCGCGACCTGCAGTCGGTCGACGCAGTCATCCTCCCCGGCGGCTTCTCCTACGGCGACTACCTGCGCGCGGGGGCGATCGCGCGTTTCTCGCCCGTCATGGAGTCGGTGACCGACTTCGCCCACGGCGGAGGCCCGGTGCTCGGCATCTGCAACGGCTTCCAGGTGCTCTGCGAGTCACACCTGCTCCCCGGCGCGATGCTGCCCAACGCCGGCCGGAAGTTCGTCTGCCGGCCGCAGCGGCTGCGGGTCGAGGCGGTCGGGACCGCGTGGACGTCGGCGTACGCCGAGGGCGCGGAGATCGTCATCCCGGTCAAGAACGCCGACGGCCGCTTCGTCGCCGATGAGCCGACGCTGGACGAGCTCGAGGCGACCGGGCGCGTCGTCGTCCGCTACCTGGGCGGCAACCCCAACGGCTCGCTGCGCGACATCGCCGGCATCACCAACGAGGCCGGCAACGTCGTCGGCCTGATGCCGCACCCCGAGCACGCGGTGGAGGCGCTCACCGGCACCGGGACCGACGGCGCCGGCTTCTTCACCAGCATCATCAACAGCCTGGTCGCGACCCGCTAGCCCGGCCCCCGGCGCGATCCGGGGACGCTGTGCCGCTGCGGCGGTGATGGCGCACGTGACGTCACAGCGTCAGCCCGCCCGCCGCTGGCGGCAGGCGGCGTGTGGACAACTTCCCCGGAGCGCGGGCGCGGTAGCCGACGATGTGCACCATGGACAAGCTGGTCGCCGCGCGGCTCGCTGCTGTTCTTCGCGCCCAGGCAGACGTCGTCGCCTACCAGCAAGCCGTCACGATCGGTGTGACGGACTCCTTCCTGAAGTGGCAGATCGACGCTCGCCGCTGGCAACGCCCCCACCCGCACGTCTACGTCGCACACCCCGGCCGGCTCTGCGACGATCAGCGGATCTGGAGCGCTTGGGCGTACTGCTACCCCGACGGCGTGGTCGGGTGCCACAGTGCGGCTCTGCTGCACGGATTGAAGGGGTACGCCGACGACGCCGTGCACATCTGGGTCCCTGCCGGTCGACAGCCGCGTCCCCGGCCAGGCGTCCGGATTCACCGCACCGCACGGCTGGACGCCCCTGGTGCTCTCCAGCCGACCGCTAGCCTGCCGCGGACGAGGATCGAACGGTCGCTGGTCGACATGGCGAACCACGCGACCCGGCTGGACGACGCCGTCGCGATCCTCGCGGCCGGCGTACAGCAACGGCTCACGACTGGGCCGAGGCTGGCTGACGAACTCGCCCGCCGGCCGCGCGTGCATCGCCGTTCCGCGTTGGTCGACGTGTGCGCCGACCTGACGGGCGGGTCCCACTCGGTGATCGAGGTCGAGGCGGCGCAGCTGCTTCGGCGCTACCGGCTCCCGCCGCCCGATCGGCAGTCTCCACTGACACTGCCGGACGGGCTGGCACGCGTCGACTGCTACTGGGACCGATTCCGGGTCGTGGCGGAGCTGGACGGGCGAATGCATCTGGACGTGCGCCAGTGGGTTGACGACCTGCACCGGCAGAACGAGCTCGGGCTGACCCAGCGGTTGGTTCTGCGCTATCCGCTCTGGCTGCTCCGTCACCACCCGGATCGTGTGGCGGAGCAGCTGCAGCGGGCGTTCGCCAGGGCGGCCGCTTGATCACTGTGCTCGCACGGGCGCTAAGGCGACCGCAGTGTCACGGAGTTGGACCGAGCTGGCCAGGTCAGCGCGGCTGGAGGGTGGCCAGGTAGACGTTGGTGCCCTGGCTGGTGTGCCGGCTGAGGGTGAGCACGATGGGGATCTCGCGGCCGTCGCGGTGCAGCGCGGGCAGCTCCAGCGGTACGTCGAGCAGCCGGTCGTCGCCGCTTACGACGCTGCGGGTGAAGCCGGCCACGTGGCGTTCGCGCAGGTGCGGCGGGATCACGACCAGCAGCCGTTGCCCGATCAGCTCGCCGTCGGGCCAGCCGAGCAGGTCGAGCACGGCCGGGCTC
This sequence comes from Mycobacteriales bacterium, assembly GCA_035645255.1. Classification (GTDB taxonomy): domain Bacteria; phylum Actinomycetota; class Actinomycetes; order BP-191; family BP-191; genus DASQMY01. Next base: position 15,046 of record DASQMY010000355.1, on the reverse strand, counting down.
GCCCCCACGATCCGGTTGTGCTCGTCGCCGACGATCCAGGCAACGTCGGCAGGCCGCTCGATCCCGTCCGGCAGCTCGACCGGACTAGGCGACGCCGAGACGCGCAGTGCCGACTCGAACTCCCACGCGGATGGCGCCGCCCCGGCGAGCTGGGCGGCCACCTGCTCGCACAGCCAGTCCCGCAGCGCCGCGATCTCCGGCAGGGTCGGCAGGGCGAGCAGCTGTCCGGAGACCGCGAGCCGCCGCGCGTCCTCCAGCACCGCCTGCAACGTGGCGAAGTCGCCGGGCCCGTGCCCGCTGACCGCCAGCCGCAGCCGCACCCGATCGGGGAGCGCGGGCACTCCGCTGGCGCGTGCGTGCGCGGCCAGCGCGGCGTTCACCGCGCGCAGCGCGCGAGCCGCCGCCGCGGTGTCCGCCGCGCCGTACGTCTGCTGTGCGGTCCCGAAGCCGCGCAGCTCGTACTCGCGCAGCATCCCCGCCCACTGCTCGTCAGCGGCGGTGAACAGCGCGACCGGGAACGACTCGAGCGTCAGCTCGATCACTGGTGCGGTTACGTCGGCCATGACCGCATCATGCCGCGTCACCAGCCGGTCTTGTCGACCGAAGCGCCGAGAGACGACGGAGCCGCGAGCCGGCTACGCGAGGACAACGGCGTCATCACCGGCTACCACGCCCGCGTCGACCTCGACCGGATCGGCCTGCCGATCACCGCCTTCATCCGGCTGAAGTACCCGTCCGGCGACTACCGCCCGCTGCACAAGGCGGTCGCCGAGCGCGTCGTGGTGCTCGAGTGCGACCACGTCACGGGCGACGACTGCTTCCTCTTCAAGGTCGCGGCCCGCTCGATGCGCCACCTCGAGGAGGTCAGCGGCCACCTCGCCAAGCTCGGCGGTACGACGACGTCGATCGTCTTCTCCGCGCCGCTGGAGCGGCGCGTCGTGTCCGGCCCGCCGGCGAGCAAGCCGCCCAGGCAGCGCCGGCGCTGACCGGCGCGCCGCCGTACCGATGGCCGTCGGGGCGGGTGCGGGCGAGCGGCCTTCGGCCGATACCCTTGGGGCAGCCAATCCCGAGCCGACGGAGCCGTGTTGACCACGCCTGCCACGACCGCGACCGCCACCACCGAGCAGCCCTACGCCGAGCTCGGGCTGAAGACCGACGAGTACGAGCGGATCTGCGACATCCTCGGCCGGCGGCCGACCGACACCGAGCTGGCGATGTACGCCGTGATGTGGAGCGAGCACTGCTCCTACAAGAGCTCCAAGGTGCACCTGCGCCAGTTCGGTGAGCAGAAGTCGGACATCCTGCTCGTCGGCATGGGTGAGAACGCCGGCGTCGTCGACGTCGGCGAGGGCCTGGCGGTGACGTTCAAGGTCGAGAGCCACAACCACCCGTCGTACGTCGAGCCGTACCAGGGTGCCGCGACCGGTGTGGGCGGCATCGTCCGCGACATCCTGACGATGGGCGCGCGGCCGGTCGCAGTGATGGACCCGCTGAGGTTCGGAGACGCGGAGCACGCCGACACCAAGCGCGTCGTCGACGGCGTCGTCGCGGGCATCGGCGGCTACGGCAACTGCCTGGGCCTGCCCAACATCGGCGGCGAGGTCGTCTTCGACCCGACCTACCAGGGCAACCCGCTCGTCAACGCGCTCTGCGTCGGCGTCCTCAAGCACGGCGACCTCCAGCTCGCGAAGGCGACCGGACCGGGCAACCGGGTGATCCTCATCGGCGCCAAGACCGGCCGCGACGGCATCGGCGGCGTCAGCGTGCTGGCCAGCGCGACGTTCGAGGAAGGCAAGGAGACCAAGCGGCCCAGCGTCCAGGTCGGTGACCCGTTCACCGAGAAGGTGCTCATCGAGTGCTGCCTCGAGATCTTCGCCAAGGGACTCGTCACCGGCATCCAGGACCTCGGCGGCGCCGGGCTTGCGTGCGGGCTGCCCGAGCTGGCGAGCCACGGCCAGAGCGGCATGCGGATCCAGCTCGACAAGGTGCCGCTGCGCGAGGCCTCGATGTTGCCGCTCGAGGTGCTGACCAGCGAGTCGCAGGAGCGGATGCTGGCGATCATCGAGCCGGGAAAGGTGGACGAGGTGCTGGCCATCTGCCAGCGGTGGGGCGCGCTCGCCACCGACATCGGTGAGGTCACCGACACCGGCCGGCTGGTCATCGACTGGCGCGGCGACGCGGTCGTCGACGTCCCCCCGGCGTCGCTCGCGGACGAGGGCCCGGTCTACCACCGGCCGATGGAGCGCCCGCGCGACCTCGACGTGCTGCAGCAGAGCGGCCCCGACCGCCTGCCGCGGCCGGAGAGCGGCGAGGAGATCCTCGCCACGCTGCTCGAGATGGTCGCATCGCCCAACCTCTGCTCGCGAGCCTGGGTGACCCAGCAGTACGACCGCTACGTCCAGGGCAACACCGCGCTCGCCATGCCCGACGACGCGGGCGTCGTACGCATCAGCGACAGCGGGCTCGGCGTCGCGCTGGCCACCGACGGAAACGGCCGCTACGCCCGGCTCGACCCGTTCGCGGGCGCGCAGCTTGCGCTGGCGGAGGCCTGCCGCAACGTCGCCGCGGCCGGCGCGACGCCGATCGCCGCCACCAACTGCCTCAACTTCGGTTCCCCCGAGGACCCCGAGGTTATGTGGCAGTTCGCCGAGGCCGTCCGCGGCCTGGCCGAGGGCTGCGTGGCGTTGGGCACGCCGATCACCGGCGGCAACGTCAGCTTCTACAACCAGACCGCCGAGCAGGCGATCAACCCGACCCCGATCGTCGGCGTGCTCGGCCTGATCGACGACGTCACGCGCCGTACGCCGATCGCGTTTGCGACCGAGGGCGAGACGCTGGTGCTGCTCGGCGACACGCGCGCCGAGCTCGGGGGCTCCGAGTGGGCGTGGGTCGCGCACCACCACCTGGGCGGGCTGCCGCCGCAGGTCGACTTCGCCGCGGAGAAGCAGCTCGGCGAGATCCTCGTCGCCGCCTCGCGCGACGGCATGCTGTCCGCAGCGCACGACCTGTCCGACGGGGGGCTCGCCCAGGCGCTGGTCGAGTCGTGCCTGCACGGCGGCATGGGTGCGCGCATCGTGCTGCCCGAGGACGCCGACCCGTTCGTCTGGCTCTTCAGCGAGTCGGCCGCCCGCGCGGTCGTCGCGCTGCCGCGCTCGGAGGAGCTGCGGTTCATGGAGATGTGCGAGGCGCGCGGATTCCCGGCGACACGGATCGGCGTGGTCGACGGCGACTCGCTGGAGGTGCAGGACGTCTTCGACGTGCCGCTCGCTGAGCTCCGCGCCGCATGGGAAGGCACCCTGCCGCGCCTCTTCGGCTAACCCGGACCGCCACGCCCCCCGCACCATCTGGTTCCGGCACCGTCGTGCCCGGCTTTCCACCGACAACGGTGCCGGAACGACCGTGGCGGGCACGACGGTTAGGGTCCCCGCATGGCCAGGACGATCTTCGAGTACGGCGCGGTGCGCGACGCCATGCTGGCGCAGCGCGACCGGCTGGCGACCGCCGTGGGCGAGCTCCCGGACGACGCGCTCGACCTGCCGACCCGGCTGCCCGGCTGGTCGGTCGGCGTACTCGTGGTGCACACGGCGGCGGCGCTCGACGCCGCCGACTGGCTGGCGGGCGAGCCGCCCGCGCGGTCCGAGCACACCCTGCTCAGCTACTACACAGCGGTCCGGGCGGCCGCGCCGCAGATCGCGGAGCGTGACGAGTGCGCCGCGCACGGGCTGACTCCGGACGAGATACGGGCGGCTCTCGCAGCGAGCGCCGGCCGGGCGGCTGCCTTGCGCGCGCAAGCCACCGACCGGCTGATCACCTCGCGGCGCGGCGCGATCGCGTTGTCGGACTTCCTCGTCACGCGGTGCATCGAGGGCGTCGTGCACGCGCTCGACCTGTCCGCGGCGGCCGGCCCGCCGGCCGAGGACGTCGTCGAGCCCGCGGCGCTGCGCGTCGTCGTGAAAGCGGCCGGACTCATGCTGCAGGAGCGCGCGCCCGGCCGGTCGGTCGAGGTCCGCGTGCCCGGCCCGGCGGGAGCGGCCGTCCAGTGCGTCGAGGGACCACGGCACACCCGCGGCACGCCGGGCAACGTCGTCGAGGCCGACGCGCCGACGTTCGTGGAGCTGGCCGCCGGACGGCTGACGTGGGCGGCCGCTGTCGCGGCGGGTCGGGTCCGCGCCAGCGGCGAGCGGGCCGACCTCTCGGCGTACCTCCCGCTCATCGGCTGACGCCAGGTCGGCGGACCCGTCCAGCCGGCTTGCGGGCCGCGCCGCCGGCGGTCAGGCCGGGGACTCCAGCACCACGGCGTCGCCGACCGCGACCCGCCCCGGCTGCACGGTCGACCCGTAGACCCCGAGGTAGGCCTGCCGCTCCTGCGCGATCGTCTGCAGCACCCGTGGAGCGCGCTCGGCCGTGACGGGGTCGGTGTTGACGATCACGCAGCGCTTGTTGTGCTTGTCGAGCCGCAGCCGCAGGTCGCCGACGGTCAGCACGTGCCCGACCCAGGTGTCCTCCTGCAGCGGCCCGCCGTCGGTCGACTCCACGACGAGATTGGGCCGGAACCGCCGCATCTCGAGCTCCTCCTCGACCAGCCCGCTGAGCCACTCGACGGTCTGCGTGGTGATCAGGCTGAGCGGCATCGTGTCGAAGGCGCCCCGGTCCTGTCGGAGCACGCGTACGCCGGCGCCGAGCTCCGCCGCCAGCCGCGGGTCGACGACGTCCAGCTCGGCACCGCTCGGCGTCACCACCACGGTCGGTGAGCTGTTGGGCCGATCCGGCTCCACGAACGCCGGCCGGTAGCCCCACATCTGCGCTCGCTCGCGGATCGTCAGCCACGGGAAGCCGCTCGCCTCCTGGTCCGGCCGGACGAACGCCCAGCGCCGGTCACCCGTCAGCCCCTGCCAGTCGACGTGGATCTCGGGCAGCTGGTGACCCGCCATCGACTTCACCGGGTAGCGCCACAACGCGGCGATGTGGCCCACGACGCGGCCCGGCGGCGTCGGTCTGACGGCCGTGGTCATGTCGGCTCCTCCATCGATGTCCGCGCTGCGTGCGCGGTCCGGTCCTCGCCGGGTCGGGGGCAGCGTACCGGCCGGTACCGTGCACAATGTCCGTCGATGAGCCACGACCACGGCGGCCGCCGACCCCGACCGGCGCCGCCCGCCGTACGCCGAGCAGTGCTCGCGGCGGTCATCCCGTTCGTCCTGCTGACGCTGCTCGGGCTGGCCGTGCTCTGGCCGTCGGACGACGCCAGACCGAGCACCGGGGACCTCGGGTTCCCGAAGCACCTGGTCCGCGGGACCGTCCGTTCGGTCGAGCCGCGCCCGTGCACGTCGCTGGCCGACCAGGGCGCGGAGGTCGACCCGCGCGAGGGTGAGGAGCTGACGGGCGACGAGGCGCCGCTTCCCGAGCAGCCGGCCGGCCAGCCGCCGGAGTGCGTCGGCGCCGTGGTCCGGCTGACCGACGGTGAGCGCAAGGGGCAGGACGTCACGCTGGACGTCCCGGTCGGGCCGGCGACCATCAAGGTCGAGCGCGGCACCAAGCTGGTGATGAGCTACGTCGCGGACGCGCCGCCTGAGCTGCAGTACCAGATCACCGACGTGCAGCGGTCGTCGCCGCTGATCGTGCTCGCGGCGCTGTTCGCGATCGTCGTCGTGGCGTTCGGACGCAAGCGCGGCCTGTCCGCACTTGCCGGGCTGGCGGTGACCTTCGTCGTGCTGGCGCGCTTCGTGCTGCCAGCGCTGCTGGCGGGGGAGAGCCCGGTCCCGGTGGCGCTGGTCGGCGCCTCGGTCATCATGTTCGTCGCGCTGTACATCACGCACGGGTTCACCGTCCGCACCAGCGTCGCGGTCCTCGGCACGCTGAGCAGCCTGCTGCTGACCGGCCTGCTGGCTGCGATGTTCACCGGCTGGGCGGTGATCACCGGGCTCGCCTCCGAGGAGGCCAACTTCCTCGGCTCGACGCAGGCGCAGCTCGACCTGCGCGGGCTCTTCCTGGCCGGTGTGGTGATCGGTGCGCTCGGCGTGCTCGACGACGTGACCGTGACGCAGACCGCCGCGGTGTGGGAGCTGCGCGCGGCCAACCGGGAGTACGGCGTCGGGCAGCTCTACCGCGCCGGCGTCCGGATCGGGCGCGACCACATCGCGTCCACCGTCAACACGCTCGTCCTGGCGTACGCCGGCGCGTCGCTGCCGCTGCTGATCCTGTTCAGCGTCTCCGGGCGCGGTCTCGCCGACACGCTGACCAGCGAGATCATCGCGCAGGAGGTCATCCGCGCACTGGTCGGGAGCATCGGCCTCGTCGCGTCGGTCCCCGTCACGACGATGGCGGCCGCACTCGTCGCCGTACGCGACGACGGCATCCCGCGGCGCCCGCGTGGCCAGCGCCCGACCAGGCCCCGGCCTGCTCCGGCCGACGGTGGTCCCGCCGGGCTGCGCGACGACGGTGCGGGCGGCGAGACCGACCGGCCGACCCGCGGCCGGACCGATCCCACCGAGGAGTGGGTGTCCAAGCTGCGCGGCGACTGACCGGCGAGCTCTTCTCGCGGTTCGCCACACCTGCGCGGCTCAGGCAGCCGATACTTCCGGTCGATGCAGACGTGCGGCCGGCCGCAGCGTGCGGCCGGGGCGAGAGGGGAACCCGGATGTGCGAGGAGTGCGCGGCCGACGAGGTGACCGCGTCGGGGCTGGCCGTGCCACGCCTGCTCGTGTCCCGCCGCGCGGTACTGGTCGGCGCGGCCGCCGCCGCGGCCGCTGTCGCGCTCCCGGCCCACCCCGCTGTCGCCGCGTCGTCGCCGTACCTGCTGACCAAGATGCCCCGCATCCGGCCGCGCTCGGCATGGGCGGGGAGCAGCTGCCCGCTGCGCGGCCCGCTGCAGTACGAGCAGCCGGGCGACGTCAAGGTCCTGCTCGAGCACCACTCGGTGCTGCCGGGCAACACCTACGCGGCTGCCGAGGTTCCGGCGATCATCCGGTCCTTCTACGAGCTGCACGTGGACAAGGGCTGGCCGGACCTCGCCTACAACTTCATGGTCGACCGGTTCGGCGGCATCTGGGAGGGCCGGGCGGGCAGCCTGCGCCACCCGACGATGCCGTCGGCGTCCGGCGGCAGCCAGGGGTTCGCGCAGCTGGTGTGCTGGATCGGCCACCACAGCAGGGCCGCGCCGTCAGCGGCCGCGCAGCAGTCGATGGTCTCGATGCTCGGCTGGCTGGCGCGCAGGTACCGCGTGCCGACGACGCCCGGCGCGACCGTCTCGTTCGTGTCCCGGGGGTCGAGCCGCTACCCGCGCGGGACGACCGTGACGACGCGGACGATCGAGGGCCACCGCAAGATGACCTACACGGCCTGCCCCGGCGACGCGGCCTACCCGATCGTCCGCAACCGGTCGCAGGCCGAGGTGACGCGGCTCAACGCGCACACCATCAGCGCTGCGCTCGCCGCGTCCTCCGCGCGGCTCGGCACCAGCGTGCGGATGACAGGGACGGCGTACCCGAGCCAGGCCGGTGAGCGGATCTACCTGCAGCGGTACGCCGACGGGGCGTGGCGCGCGGACCGGTCCCGGCTGCTCTCCTCGACGAGCCGCTACGCGTTCATGCTGCAGCCGTCGACGCGCGGCACGCACCGCTACCGGGTCTACAAGCCCGGCGGCGGCACCGAGGTCGAGATGGCCAGCCGACTGGTCGTGTTGACCGTCACCTGACGCCGTTCGCAGGTGCGCCACTCACGCCGGTACGGCGGCGATGTGCCAGGTCACCTCGTGGCGCGCACCGGGCTCGAGGACGGCCAGGTCGGTCCCGCTGTTGAACGCGTCCGGCGGGCAGGTCATCGGCTCGAGGGCCAGCCCGACCCGGTTGTTCTCCGGTTCCGGCCGGTCGGCGGTGTGCACCTGGACCCACGGGCAGCTGCTGTCCCAGGTCACCTGCACGCCGCTGCCGTCGGCGGCCAGCAGCTGGGCGACCGCCCGCCCGTCGGCGCCGAACTCCACGTCCGTGAACGCGTGGTCGACCTCCGTCGCGCCGATCTGCTTGCCCGCCCGGAAGTCGAACTCGTGATCCGCCACCGGCTTGGTGCCGGCAGGTAGGAGCCGGGCGTCGACGTCGACCCACGACGCGGCCGGCAGCCGCAACGTCCAGTCGTCGACCTTGCCCTCACCCGCGACGACGTAGGGGTGGATCGAGCAGCCGTAGGGCGCCGGCCGGTCGCCGCTGTTGACGGCCGCGATCGTCCAGGCCAGCCCGGCGTCGGCGGACAGCGCGTAGGTGACCTCGAAGTCGAGCAGGAACGGGTAGCCGGTCTGCGGCCACAGCCGGGTGCCGACCGTCACCGACGAGGCGTCCCGGCGCACCGGCCGCCATTCCAGGAACAGCACCAGCCCGTGCAGCGCGTGCTCGCGCGGCGGCGGCTCGTTGATCGGCAGCTGGTACTCCGTCCCGTCGAACGTGTAGCGACCGGACGCGACGCGGTTGGGCCACGGTACCAGCACGGCGCCGCGGTAGAGCTGCGTCACCTGGTCCTCGGCGAACGTCGCGACCAGGTTGCGACCTCCGTGGGTCAGCAGCCGCAGGCCGCCGCCGACCTGGGTGACGACCGCCCGGTAGTCCCCGGACGTGATCTCGTACTGCTCGCCGGTCGGCCGCACCGCGCTCCTCCGATTTCTACCCGGGCCGGCCCGGTCGGCCGTGCTCGTAGCGGGTGAGTATGCACGGGACGGTGCGCGGGAGTCGTCTCAGCCGAGCAGTGCGACGAGGTCGGCGACCCGGCCGCCGCCGTTCGGGGCGATCGCCTGGTAGGCGCGGGTCAGGTGCTTGATCTCGTCGCGCCCGTGCTCGCGTGCGATGTCCATCAGCTGCTCGTATGCCGTGCGCACGTCGACGACGCGTTCGCCGCCGCGGACCTGCGGGACGCGCGGATCGTCGTACTTGGCGGGCACGGGTTCTCCTCCGGTGGGCGCGCCGTCCAGGCGGCCTCGGGACGATCTTGGGCGATTGCCAGGCGGTTGTCTCTGGCCCGTTGCCACTACTCCTGATGGCCCAGCCGACGCGTGCGCCGGCCGTTCGGGACACCGGCGGGGCGATCCGACCCGGTCGGGCGGGACCGCTACACTGGGTGCGACGACTTCCCCTTTCCTGACGCCAACGGCGCCTCCGCCCGCGGCCCGTGATCGTGCGCCGCCCGGCCCGGCCAGCCCGACGAGGAGATCACCAAGTGCCAGGAGGAGAAGGGCCGAAGGACGCCTGCGGGGTTTTCGGCGTCTGGGCCCCCGGCGAGGACGTCGCCAAGCTCACCTACTACGGCCTCTACGCACTGCAGCACCGCGGCCAGGAGGCGGCCGGCATCGCGGTGTCGGACGGCAGCAACGTCATCGTATTCAAGGAGCTCGGTCTCGTCGCGCAGGTCTTCGACGAGGCGACGCTGAGCTCGCTGCGCGGTCACGTGGCGATCGGGCACTGCCGCTACTCCACCACCGGCGCCTGCACCTGGGAGAACGCGCAGCCGTCGTTCCGCGCGTCAAAGGCGGGCGGCGGGATCGCCCTCGGCCACAACGGCAACCTCACCAACACCGCGGAGCTCGCCCGCCTGGTCGGCCACGACCCGAGCGGTCTCGGCGCGACCACCGACTCCGACCTGATCACCGCACTGCTCGCCGACCGCCCCGACGTCTCCCTCGAGGAGGCGGCCGTCCAGGTGCTGCCGATGCTCACCGGTGCCTTCTCGCTCACGTTCATGGACGAGCACACGCTGTACGCCGCGCGCGACACGCACGGCGTACGCCCGCTCGTGATCGGCCGGCTCGAGCGCGGCTGGGTGGTCGCCAGCGAGACCGCTGCCCTCGACATCGTCGGCGCCAGCTTCGTGCGCGACGTCGAGCCCGGCGAGCTGATCGCGATCGACGAGCACGGGATCCGCTCCCGCCGCTGGGCGCCGGCCACCCCCCACGGCTGCCTGTTCGAGTACGTCTACCTGGCCCGCCCCGACACCACGATCGCCGGGCGCGGCGTCCACTCCACCCGAGTCGAGCTCGGCCGCCAGCTGGCCCGCGAGGCGCCCGCCGACGCCGACCTGGTCATCCCGGTGCCCGAGTCCGGCGGCCCCGCGGCCATCGGCTTCGCGGAGCAGTCCGGCATCCCGTACGGCGAAGGGCTGGTCAAGAACCGCTACGTCGGCCGCACCTTCATCCAGCCGAGCCAGACGATCCGGCAGATGGGCATCCGGCTCAAGCTCAACCCGCTGCGCGACGTGCTGAAAGGCCGGCGCCTCGTCGTCGTCGACGACACGATCGTCCGCGGCAACACCCAGCGGGCGCTGATCCGCATGCTCCGCGAGGCGGGCGCGCTCGAGGTGCACGTGCGGATCTCGGCGCCGCCGGTGAAGTGGCCGTGCTTCTACGGGATCGACTTCGCGACGCGGGCAGAGCTGATCGCCAACGGGATGCTCGTCGACCAGATCCGCGAGTCGATCGGCGCCGACTCGCTGGAGTTCGTCTCGCTGGAAGGCCTCGTCGAGGCGACCACGATCCCGCGCGAGCGGCTGTGCACCGCGTGCTTCACCGCCGACTACCCGATCCAGCTGCCGGCCGACCACCTGATCGGCAAGCACCTGCTGGAGAGCATCTCCCGCACGGTCATCACCGAGCCCGACCCCGTCCTGCCGGGGATCGGCGCCGCCGACGCGCTCAGCCGCCCGTGACGCCGTCGGACCAGACGCCCGTCGAGGGCGGATCGTCGTACGCCGCCGCGGGCGTCGACATCGACGCCGGCGAGCGTGCCGTCGAGCTGATGAAGAGCAAGGTCGCGCGGGCGTCGCGGCCCGAGGTCGTCGGGGACCTCGGCGGCTTCGCCGGGTTGTTCGCGATCGACCTGACCAAGTACCGCAAGCCGCTGCTGGCCAGCTCGACGGACGGCGTCGGCACCAAGCTCGCGGTGGCGCAGGCGATGAACCGGCACGACACCGTCGGCATCGACCTCGTCGCGATGGTGGTCGACGACCTGGTCGTCTGCGGTGCGGAGCCGCTGTTCCTGCAGGACTACATCGCCTGCGGCCAGGTCGTGCCCGAGCGGATGGCCGAGATCGTCGGCGGCATCGCGGAGGGGTGCCGGCTCGCCCGCTGCGCGCTCGTCGGCGGCGAGACCGCCGAGCACCCGGGGATGATGAGCCCGGACGCCTACGACCTGGCGGCGACCGGGGTCGGCATCGTCGAGAGCGACTCGGTCCTCGGCAGCGAGCGGGTCCGCGAGGGCGACGTGGTGATCGCGATGGCGTCCTCGGGCCTGCACAGCAACGGCTTCGCACTCGTGCGCCACGTGCTGCTGAACGTCGCCCGGATGCGGCTCGACGCGGCCGTCGACGGCTTCGACGAGGTGCTCGGCGAGGTGCTGCTGACACCGACGCGGATCTACGCCCAGGACTGCCTCGCGCTGATCGCCGAGGTCGAGGTGCACGCGTTCGCGCACATCACGGGCGGCGGTCTGGCGGCCAACATCGCACGGGTCGTGCCGGACGGGCTCGTCGCCGTCGTCGACCGGCGGACGTGGGCGGTTCCGCCCGTCTTCCACCTGGTGCGGGACCGTGGGCGGGTGGAGCAGGCGGAGATGGAGCGGACGTTCAACCAGGGCATCGGCATGGTCGCCGTCGTGCCGGCCGACGACGCCGACCGGACGCTCGCCGTACTGTCGCATCGGCACGTGCCGGCGTGGGTCGTCGGCGAGGTCGTGGCCGGCTCCGGCGGGTCACGACTCGAGGGCAGCCACCCGGCCTAGCTCGCGGCTACTTGTCGTCCTCGTCCTCGTCCTCGTCGGTGTCGGCTGCGACGTCGTCGGCGGTCGCGGTCGAGCTGCTGGTGAGCTCTGCGCGCAGCCGCTCGAGGTCGGTCCCGCCGCTGCTGTATTTCAGCTCGCGAGCGACCTTGGTCTGCTTGGCCTTGGCACGGCCGCGCCCCATGGCGTGACCTCCTCGAAGAAGACAGGGCCGACCGAACCCCGGCTGTGACGGACCGACGAATCAGGCGCGATCGCCGCCTGTGGGGTCCAACGGTACAGCGTTCGGGGACCGTCCCGCGCCTTTGCCCCGCCATTCGGGGTCGTGCCTGCCTCAGCCGCCGTGCGACCTGGTCGGCGGCAGGCCGCTGTCGAGGCTGGAGAGGTGCCGGGCGAGGTCCTGGTGGGCCTTGATGTACTTCAGCCGGCGGGCGAGCAGCCGGTTGCGCCACGTCGTCGTGAGCTGCCGCTGCTCGAGCAGCTGCTGGCGTCGTCGCCGCCGGTCCGCAGCGCTCTGCGCACGGCTGCGTGCTGTGTAGGAGCCGCTGCTCTGCGTGGTCATGCAGTGGGCGTACCATCGTCAGTGAAGATCAACCCGGTGACATTTGACTAACTTTGCCAGGAACTGCCGGCCTGCGCGGCGCGAGTAGGTTCGGCGCCCTACGGGAGCCAGACGGTCCGCAACCGGCCGACATCGGCCATCCGGCGCTCGGCCAGCCGGTCAGCGGCGACCGCGGGCGGGACGCCCTCGTCCGCGGCCAGTGCGAACACCTTCGCGGTGGTCTGGAAGATCGCGGCCGCCTTGCGGCGCGCCCGCGGCTCGGAGAAGCCCTCGATCTCGTCGGCGACCTGGATCAGCCCGCCACTGTTCACGACGTAGTCGGGCGCGTAGAGGATGCCGCGGTCGGCGACCATCTTCTCGATCCCCGGGTGGTCGAGCTGGTTGTTGGCGGCCCCGCAGACCACCTTGGCGCGCAGCCGCGGCACGGTGTCGTCGTTCAGCGCTCCGCCGAGCGCGCACGGCGCGTAGACGTCCATCTCCTGGTCCACGAGCGCGTCGACGTCGGCGACGTCGACCTGCGGCCGCGCCGTCACCACGCGGGCGATCGCCGCCTCGCTGACGTCCGAGACCACGACCGAGCCGCCGTCGTCGAGGACGTGCTCCACGAGATAGTGCCCGACCTTGCCGACGCCGGCGATGCCGACCCGCCGGCCGGCGAGCGACGGCGTACCCCACAACTGCTCGGCGGCCGCCCGCATGCCCTGGTAGACGCCGTACGCCGTCAGCACGGCGGAGTCGCCGGCACCACCGTGCTCAGGGGATCGGCCGGTGACGAACGAGCACTCGCGGGCGACCACATCCATGTCCTCGACGTAGGTGCCGATGTCGCACGCCGTGAGGTAGCGGCCGCCGAAGCTCTGCACCATCCGTCCGTACGCGCGGAGCAGCTGCTCTGTCTTGTCCGTCGTCGGGTCGCCGATGATGACGGCCTTGCCGCCGCCCAGGTCCAGGCCGGCTACGGCCGCCTTGTAGGCCATCGCCTTCGAGAGGTTGAGCACGTCGGCGAGCGCGTCGTCCTCGCTGGCGTAGGGGTAGAAGCGGGTGCCGCCGAGCGCCGGCCCGAGCGCGGTCGAGTAGATCGCGATGATGGCGCGGAGGCCGGACGCCGGGTCCTGGCAGAACACGACCTGCTCGTGGCCTGCGTCGCTGAATACCGCCATCGCGCTGCTCCTGCTCTCAAGCGGCGGCCGGGTGGGCCGCGCCGGGTGCGTCGGGTGTGCTCCGCTTCGTCCTGGTGGGACGGCGCTGCACGGGTCGGCGCCCGCTGGTGCGCGGGCGCCGGTACACCAGGCTACCCGCCCCCGGCGGCGACCACGCGGGTGGAGTCGCGGGCGAGTCCGAGCCGCTCCTGAGCGGCGCGGAGCCACCCAGGTAGCCCAGGAGACAACCCGGAGCCCCGATCAGTTGGAGACGTGCTCACGCTCGTTGCGGGTACGGTGACGGCATGACCTACGGCGGCAACGAGCGGACATCGTGGGGGCGGGTCGCCGCCGTGCTCATCGGCCTGTTCGTACTCGCGATGGTCGTCTCGCTGGTGCTGAAGCTGATCAGGCTCCTGGTCATCATCGCGCTGCTGTTCGTCGCCGCCCTGGTCGTCCTGCGGGCGATCCGGCCGCGCGGGCGCTGACCTCGCGACCGTCGCCGCGGCGCGTGGCAGGATCCTGATGTGACTCTCTACTCGTCGTACCTGCGGGTCTACGAGCCCCTCACCACCTTCCCGCCGGCGGAGCGGCGGCACTGGGAGCGCTACCTCTCCACGGTGCGGCCGCCCGATCCGGTCACCGGGATCCGCCAGGAGCGTCGGGCGTCGCTGGTCGCGGCGATCGGCCTGCCGCCCAGGTCGCGGGTCGAGCACGCGTTCGTGCACCGGCTCGACACCGTGACCTACGTCTGCCCCTGGCGTACGGCGCTGCGCACGTGGGAGGCGATCGCGGAGTTCCGCCGCGACCTGCCGGAGGAGATCGCCGACGCGTTCATCCCGCGCGGCGAGGCGGAGATCGCCGAGCGCGAGCTCGAGCGGTGGCGGGCCGCCCAGCCCGACCTCAAGTCGCACATCCTCTCCGAGACGTGGGAGGTGCCGCTGCAGTGGTTCCTGCCGTTCGAGGGCGAGGAGCGGCGGCTCGAGCTGGCCGGTGACAGGTCGCTCAGCTACCGCACCACGATGGCCAACTCGCGGCGCCGGCTCGCCCGCGGCCTGTCCGTCCTTCGCAAGTCGCTCGACGACGGCCCGATCCTGCAGGGGGTGGAGAGCGTCGGAAGGTGGCTGGAGGAGTTCCACCCCAGGTCGCTCGTCGAGCTCGACTACGGCGGCCTGGTGTCACTCTTCGACGACGACGAGCTGACCGCGGACGAGTCCGCTGCAGACGTCGCGCACGCTGTCGCTTGCCTCAGCGCGGGCGACACCGAGGAGGCCGCGGAGGCCTACCAACGGGTCACGTCCCGGTGGGGTGCGCTGCGCGCGTACGAGGCCGCAAACTGACGAGGACGCCCTTGTCGTACAGATGGCGAATGGACTAGTTAGTCCGGAACCCGAAAAGATGGCCCCAGCGGGCCATATCGGACACACTGGGGCATCGCGCACTATCACCCGAAGGTGAGCGACGTGCGCTCCGTACCGAGAGGGACGACCATGACGAGCCGTACGCCGGAAGCTGACCCGCTGCTCACCCCAGCCGAGGTGGCCACGATGTTCCGCGTGGACCCCAAGACCGTCACCCGTTGGGCCAAGTCCGGCAAGCTG
>DASQMY010000354.1:0-9629 GCA_035645255.1 Mycobacteriales bacterium | reverse complement strand
CACCGGCTGCGTGCAGCAGATCAGCAGCGACATCGCGCTGGCCGTCGTCCCGCCGGGCACCACGGTGCAGTACCTCATCCGGGTCGGGCACTTCGTCCCGGCCGACCTGCCGATGATGAGGATCTGGCCGGCACCGGTCGAGGACAAGGTCCTGTCCCAGCTGGCCAGGTCGCTGGTGATCGGCGACGGCCGCACCATGCAGGACGACATCGCCTTCTGCATCCGGCAGATCGCCGACATCGCGCTCCGCGCGCTCTCCCCCGCCGCACGCCTTCCACCAGATCAGGCAGGCGGGCGCGCACCAGGCGACTGTCGCGCGGACCCTGCTCGCGAGCCTGCGGCTGCTGATCGAGCGGCTCGACGAGCAGGGGTACGGTGACCGGGTCGCCCCCTCGTGACGCAGGCGCTTCTCGTGGTCCAGACGTGCCGTGCGGGGCAGCCGCTCCCCGACGATCTGGAGCGGGTCGAGGCTGATCTGGCCGCGCTGCTCGCCGTCGTCGGCGTGGTCGGCCGCACCGCGTGACTGGTTGGCCAGTGCCCGCGGCGGCGGGTATCGTTCGACCTCGCGTCCGGCTCGCCGGGTGCCACGTCGGAGTGGCGGAATTGGCAGACGCGCACGGTTGAGGGCCGTGTGCCCGTGAGGGCATGAGGGTTCAAGTCCCTTCTCCGACACCAGCAGGGCTGTCCCCGGCGTCCGCCCGCACTCCCGCCGAGATGATCAAGCTGGCACGATCTTGTGATCAACTCGTGCTCAGTCGATCATGGAACCGTGCCAACATGATCAACCGGCGCGGTTCGCGGCAGCCGTGCAGGTGGTGGGGTCGCCTGGCGGCGCGGTCGCCGCTGGTCCGGCCGCCGCTACTCGGGCGGTCGTTGCGTCGGCGCCGGCTGCCAGCCGGCTGCGTCGACCCCGCCGGGGACCGGCACGTCGTCGGCGTACGGCGTGCGGGTGAAGGTGAGCGTCGCGACGTCGAACGCCGCCGCCCGACCGTCCGAGCCGCGCCGTACCCGCAGCGGCTCGCCCGCGTAGTAGCCGTCGAGGCCGACCCACCCGTCACCCCGGCGGACGAAGCGCGACGCGCGGCGGCCGGCGGCCAGTGGGGCGAGGTGCAGCACGCCGGCGGCGTCCAGGCGCATGCCGACGGCCGACGTACCCCAGTACCAAGGGCCGACCAGCTCCAGGGCGTCCGCGTCGAGCCGCTCGGCCGGGCGCCAGGCCGGCGCGACCGGCGGCTCGGCGGTCCGCACGATCTCCAGCAGCGCAGGCAGCAGGGCCGGGTCGAGGCCGCTCGTCGCGTTGGCGAGCGCCACCGCGGCCAGTCCCGCCGAGCGGTCGGCGAAGACGCCCGCGAGGAAGCCCGGCATGGAGCCGCCGTGGCCGACCAGCGTCCGGCCGTCCAGTCGCACCACCTGCAGCCCGAGCCCGTACGCCGCCCACTCCGGCGACGACGCGTCGATGCCGGCTGGGATGAGCATCTCCTCGAGCGTCCCGTCGGCGAGGACCGGCCGCCCGTCGCCGAGCAGGAACGCCGCCCAGCGACCCAGGTCGGCGAGCGTCGCCCACAGCTGTCCCGCTGGGGCCATCGACGCGGCGTCGTGCTCCGGCTCGGCGAGCACCATGTCGGCCCACGGGTGCACAGCGAAGCCCGCTGCCGCCCGACCCGCCGGCCGGGTCGAGGTTCGCGTCAAGCCGAGCGGCTCGAGCACCTCGTCGCGCGCGGCGTCCCACCACGAGACGCCGCGCAGCCGCGCGACCAGCTCGCCGAGGACGCCGTAGCCGAGGTTCGAGTAGTGGAACCGCCGACCGGCCGAGTGGACGACGTGCTCACCTGCCAGCTGAGGGGCGAGGTCGTCCCACGGCACGCCGGGAGTGCGCTCCCACCACTCGCCTGGCGACTCCGCGGTGACGCCGGCGACGTGCGAGAGCAGCTGGCCGACGGTGCGGTCGGCGAACGGGGTGCCGGCGACGTAGCTGTCCAACGGGTCGTCGAGGCTGAGCCGGCCTTCGTCGCGCAGCCGCATGACGAGCACCGCGGTGACCGACTTGGTGATCGACCCCAGCCGGTACTGCACGTCGGCGTCCGGCTCGGCGCCGCCGACGTCGCCGCGGCCGGCCCACCAGGCGAGCGCTCCGTCGCGGACGACTCCGGCGACGACCGAGGGCACCCGCCCCTCGGCCTGCGCCTGCGCGGTGCGCGCGAGCAGCCGGCGGGCGGTCGCGGGCAGGAGGCTCTCGGTCACCGCGCCAACCTAGGCGTTGCCGGTGCGGCCGTCGATCAGCTCGCGGACGACGTCGGCCTGGCCGTTGTGCCTGGCCGTCTCCTCCACCAGGTGGACGAGGATCCACCGGAGCGTGTGGCCCCGGGGAGCCCGCGCGGCGGGCGTGTCCAGCGATGCCGCCGCGACGATCCGGCGGCTCTCAGCAACGGCCGCGTGGTACGCCGCGACGACGGTTGCGGCCGTGTCCTCCGGCCCGACCGTGAAGCCCGCAGCCTCGCCGTCGTCGGTCGAGCCGGCGAGGTCGCGGCCGGCGAACCGGTCCTGGAACCACGACACCTCGACGTCGGTCAGGTGGCTGATCAGCCCGAGCAGCGACCAGCCGGACGGTACGACGGCCCGCCGGAGCTGCTCGTCGGTCAGCCCGGTGATCCGGTCGGCGACGTCCCACCGCTGCTGGTCGAGGAACGCCGAGAGCGTCGCCTTCTCGTCGGCGTCCGGCGGCGTGTGCGGTCGCTCGGTCATGCGGGCACTATGCCAGCACGACCACCGCGATCGCCGCGTAGTGACACGTGGCCGCCGCAACCACGAAGGCGTGGAACACCTCGTGGTAGCCGAAGACCGCCGGCACCGGGTCGGGCCGGCGCCGGTGCAGGCACAGCGCGCCCAGCGTGTAGAGCAGGCCTCCGACCACGACCAGCAGTCCGGCCGCCGCGCCCATCCGTGGCCAGAGCACCGGGATGACCGCTACGCCGAGCCAGCCGAGCCCGAGGTAGAGCGCGCCGACGAACAGCTGCGGCGCGTGCGGCCAGGCGAGGCGGACCCCGGTGCCGACGGCGGCGTACAGCCACACGCCCGCGACGAGCAGCGCCCGCGTCCGGCCGCGGCCGGCGAGGAGCAGCAGCGGCGTGTAGGTGCCGGCGATCAGGACGAAGATCATCGCGTAGTCGAGCCGCTGCATCCGCCGCCGGGCGGGCCCCGACCAGGCGAGCCGGTGGTAGAGGGCGCTGGACCCGAAGAGCGCGCTCAACGAGACGGCGTAGACGCCGGCCGCGACGGTGGCCAGCGCGCCGCGGGCGCTGACGACGAGGAACGTGCCGGACACGAGCGAGGCGTCGAACGCGCCCTGGTGCAGCACGCCGCGCAGCCTCGGCTTCACGGGGACCGGCGACTCGGCCGCGGTCGTCGGCGCCGCCACGCGCTACTTCTCCAGCTCGGCCTTGTGCGCCTTCGACCGCCCACCGTTGCCGGCGAGCAGCACGTCGTACGACGGGATCGTGTAGACGCACACGCGGTTGTCGAGGAAGTCGGAGTAGGCGAGCAGCTTGCCGTCCGGCGACACGTCGAGACCGGTCGTCTGGTTGCCGCCGACGATCGCGTCGAGCATCTTGCCGGTCGCGGTGTCGATCGCGACGACGCTCCCCCACTCCGGACCGGGGTTGTAGTACGACGGCCCGTTGCGTCCGCGGTTGGAGACGTAGAGCACCTTGCCGTCGGGCGTCAGGTCGATGGTGTTGGGCAGCCGGTCGGTCCGCGAGTGGGTGGTGAGCTTCTCGGTCTTGAGGTCGATCGCGAAGACCGTGTCCTTGGCCATGTCGTCGGCGTAGAGGACGCCCTTCTCCAGGTCGCCGACCATGTGCCGCATGGCGCCGCCGGTCTTGATGAACTTCCGGCTCGCGCCGGTGGCGAGCGTGATCCGCTGGATCTCGCCGTCCTCGTAGCCGGCGACGAACAGCCGCTTGGCGTCGGCGGTCAAGAACAGCCCGCGCGGCGTGCGGACCGTCTTGATCCGGCGCAGCACCTTGCCGGACTTGGTGTCCAGCTCGGAGACGTCGTCGCTGGACCAGTTGGCCGCGTAGAGCCGCGACTCGTCGGGCGAGAGCAGCAGCACCTTCGTCCACGTGCCGCCGGTCATCAGCTGTCGCCTGATGGTCCGGCTCGCCGTGTCGATCTCGAAGACCGACGCGCTCTGCATCTGGCTCACGTAGGCCGTGCGGCCGTCCCGCGTGAAGATCACCTCGACCCCGCCGTGGCCCTTGAGCGGGATGTGCTCCAGCTTCTTGAACGTCGTCGCGTCGAACACCTCGACGCCCTTGCCGCCGAGGTCGGTGACCCAGATCTCCTTGGAGTCGGGGGTGAACGCGACCTGCTTGGGGTTGGAGCCGGTGCGGAACTCGCCGATCTTGTGGTGGAGCAGGCCGGGCGGGTCGAGCCAGACGTCGACGGCGCGGTCGCTGGTCATCGAGACCGGCTGCTCGGCCTTGGCCTTGCCCGGAGCGGTGACGACGACCTTGGCCCACCCGCCGCTCACCGACACGGTGTACGGCGCGCGACCGGTCCGCGTCTTGCCGAGCGCATCGGTCACCCGGACCGTGGCCTGCGCCGGGTGCGTCTTGACGGTCAGCTTGCGGGGCGGCCCGGCCACCGGCGCCGGCGTGGTGGTGGGCGCTGCTGCCTTGGTCGCGCTCGGCTTGCTGGTCGGCTTGCCGCCCGGCTTGGCCGTCGCCGGGCCAGACGCCGCGGGGCGGGCGGGGGCCGAGCCGGACGCCTCAGCGGTCGGGTCGGGGGTCGAGGTGCCGGCCACGGCGCGCGTGCCGTCGACCCGGCCGTCGTCGCTGAGCAGCCGGTACGCCCCGAACGCGACGACGAGCAGCGCGACGACCAGGACCGCCGCGCCGAGGCGGCGGCGGGCATAGGTGCGCCTGGTGACCGGAGAGTTCAACGAAGTCCTGCCAATAGTCGTCGGAGCCCAGATCATGCCCGCCCGCCTGCCGAGAGTCGACCGCGACCCGCCGCGTGTAGCAGGCTGCGCGGCGTGCCGCCCACCCGCCCCGCGATCCCGCTGACCGGCCTCGGCGCCGTGGCCGGTGCCCTCGTCGGTCTCCGCCTGGCCGGGACTCCGACGACGGCCGCGGTGGTGCTCGCCGAGGCGGTGGGTGCCCCGCTCCCCCGTCGACCGGCCGCCCGCCGGGTCACCCGTGCGGGCCGCACGCTCGACGGCGTCACCGGCGACCTGTACGACCCCGGCTGGCGGGCGCCCGCCCTGGTGCTGCTCCCCGGCGCGGCACCGAAGGGGCGCCACGATGTCCGCGTCCAGCAGGTCTCCCGGTCGCTCGCCGGTGCCGGGCGGTCGGTCTTCGTGCCCGACCTCGAGCTCAGCCGGACGACGTTCGACCGGGTCGACATCGACCGGGTGGCGAGGGCGGTCCCCGAGCTGCACGCGCGGAACCCCGGGGCCGGCGGAGTCGCCCTGCTCGGGTTCTCCTACGGCGGCGCTCTCGCGCTGGTGGCCGCCGCCGACCCTCGGGTGGGCGGTCTGCTGGCGTCGGTGGCGACGTTCGGGTGCTACTTCGAGCTGGTGGGCGTGATCCAGGGCGCGACGACCGGCGGCTCGATCGTCGCGGGCGTCCACCACCCGTGGCGGGCACATCCGCAGGCGGCGAGGGTGATGCGTGAGGTCGCGCTGCGCCTGGTGCCACCCGGCGAGGAGGCCGCGCTGACAGCGGTGTTCGCAGGTACCGGCCGGCCGGGCTCGCTGTCGCCGGCTTCGCGAGCGGCGTACGACCTGGTCGGCAACACCGACCCGGCGCGGACCTACGACCTCGCGGCCGCGCTCCACCCGGACGCCCGCCGGCTGCTGGCCGACTTCTCGCCGTCGACCGTCGTGGCGCGGATCTCCGCGCCGGTCATCGCGCTGCACTCGGTCGACGACCCGCTGGTCCCCTACGCCGAGCTGCTCCGGCTGCGGGCGGCGCTGCCGTCGGCGCGCACGCTGACCGTGCGGTCGTTCGAGCACGTCGATCTGCGGGGCGGCGGCCGCCGGGCCGAGCTGGCGCGCGACGTCGTCACGGCGTGGCGGTTCACCGCGGCGCTGCTCGCCGCACAGCAGCGCGGCTACGCCGCGACGGGGCCGACCCCGGCGCCGACTCGCAGCCGAGCGCGCGCAGGCAGTCGCGGTGGCCGACCGTCTCGACGCCCTCGGCCGTGACGTCGAGGCCGCCCGCCTGCGCCATCGCCATGACGGCACGGACGATCGCCTGTTCGGTCGACGTTGTCGACCAGCCCCGCGACGAACGACCGGTCGATGTTGACCGTGCTGACCGGGAACCTTGAGGTAGCCGAGCGAGGAGTAGCCGGTGCCGAAGTCGTCGACGGACAGGTGTACGCCGATCGTGCGCAGCTCCCGCAGCACGAGCAGCGCCGCCTCCGCGTCGTCCATGAGCACGCTGTCGGTGATCTCCAGCCGAACGCACGACGCCGGTATGCCGCCGCGCGCGAGCGACTCGCGGACGAGCGGCAGCAGCATCGTGTCGCGCAGTTGGCGGGCCGAGAGGTCGACCGACATGTAGAGGTCGGCCAGGTCCGGGTTCTCGCTGCGCCAGCGGGCCAGCTGTCCGCGCGCCTCGCCCAGCACCCAACGACCGAGGGCAGGATGAGCCCGCTGTCCTCGGCGACCGCGATGAACCGTCCGGCGGCACCCGTCGTCGTCGATCTCCATCCCGGCGAGCGCCTCGAAACCGCTGACCGCCTCCGAGGCCAGGTCGACGATCGGCTGGTAGGGCAGCGACATCCCGCCGCCGTCGATCGCCCGGCGCAGCTTCTGCTCGATGGACAGCCGGCCGGCGACGGCCTCGTGCATCGAGTCGTCGAACTGCACCCAGCGGTTGCGGCCGGCGTCCTTCGCCCGGTACATCGCGGTGTCCGCGTCGCGGAACAGCCGTTCCGAGTTGTACCCAGCGCCGTTCCAAACGGCGATGCCGATGCTGGGTGATGACGTCGCCGATGCTGAGCGCGAACGGCTCGACGAAGGCGCCGAACACCCGCGCGGCGATCATCCGGATGTCGTTGTCGCCGGTCTGCACGGGACACAGGATCGCGAACTCGTCGCCGCCCACCCGTGCCACGCAGTCGCGTTCGCGGACCGCCCGGCGCAGCCGGTCCGCGATGGCGACCAGCAGCTCGTCGCGACTTCGTGGCCCCAACCGTCGTGGAGGACCTTGAAGCGGTCGAGGTCGAGGAAGAGCACGGCGAGGACGGACTCGGACTGCGCGTGCTGGTTGACCGCGCGCACCGTGCGGGAGAGGACGGCGCCCATCAGGACCAGCACGCCGACGGCCAGGACGATCCTGTCCCGCACGGCGGTCGGCGGTCCGGCGAGGATGGCGACCACCGGCGCGCCGAGCGCTGCACCGACCGTCACCAGCCGGCCACGCAGCAGCGGCCGCACACGCAGCGGCTGGGTCGTGGTGAGTACGACGACGGACGGGTGCAGGACCGCAGCTGCCACCGCGCCGTACGCGATGATGAACGCCCGTCCAGCGCGGCGGCGGGCGGCGACGCGAGCCCGATAATCGAGGTCGCGTAGCCGACGTCGCCGACGAAGACGAGCGCGATCGCCGTCAGCAGCAGCCAGAACGCCGGCGCCCGGCGTGCCAGGGTCGGGACGACCAGGAACGACCAGGCGATCAGGACCGCTCCGGTGCCGACGACGATGGAGGCGCTGAGTGAGCCGGCGTCCCGGCCCGCCCGACGCGCCCGGACGATGCCGGCCAGCGCGGCGGCGATCGCGGCGTACCCGGGGAGCGGAACGCGTCCGCCCACAGTCCGGCGAGTCCGTCGGCGTCGACGAGCGCGGTGCGCAGGGACGCTCCGACGATGAAGAGGGTGGCCACGAGCGTGAACCACCGCCAGACCGGCGGAGTCACCGCGTGGTGCGGGCGCGCGCCCACCGGGATCGCGACGATCGTCCCGAGCGCCACCAACGGGAAGATCGGGCGGCCGGTGCTCTCACCGAGGACCAGGTACCGGCCGCCGCGAGGACCGCAGCCCGCAGGAAGCTCTTGGCCGCGGAGCGGCTGAACGCCGGGCGCGGGCTCGTCACCGAACTGGTACCGGCACCCGCCCGGCGCGGATGAGCGCATGGCCTCGCACCACGATGCAGTTGCCGCCACGATCAGCCGCCGTTTTGCGGATGCACCCAGCGGGCACGCCACGGTGGACCGACTGACGCGGCTCACGCGCGGTCGCCGTACCGAGGGGCACGCATGAGGCTGGACATCGACCCGGACATGTCGCAGGTCGAGGACCGGCGCGGGATGCCGGGCGGCGGGATGGCGGTCGGCGGCGGACTCGGGGTCGTCGGGCTGATCGTCGTGGTGCTGATGAACCTGCTCGGCGGTGGTGGCGGCGCCGGGTACGACGTCAACTCCGGGCTCAACCAGTTCCCGGCAGGGCAGCAACAGGGCGGCGCGCCGCTCGACCAGAACGCCAGCCAGGCCGATCAGGACCTCGCCCGCGTGGTGACCCACGTGCAGCGGACGTGGGACGAGAAGTTCCAGCAGGCCGGCAGGCAGTACGAGAAGACCCAGATCGTGCTGTTCACGCAGGGCGTGCAGACCGCCTGCGGCTCGGCCAGCTCCGCCGTCGGGCCGTTCTACTGCCCCGGCGACCGCAAGGTCTACCTGGACCAGTCGTTCTTCAAGGAGCTGGAGACCCGGTTCGGCGCCGGCGGTGACTTCGCCGAGGCGTACGTGATCGCGCACGAGTTCGGGCACCACGTGCAGACGGTGCTCGGGATCGAGCCACAGGTGCGCAAGGCGCAGCAGGAGGACCCGGACAGCGCCAACGAGCTGTCGGTGCGGATGGAGCTGCAAGCCGACTGCCTGGCCGGTGTCTGGGCGAACGTCGCGTACGCGGAGGGCAACAGGTCGACGACGGACACCGCGGAGCTGAGCGACGCCGACATCAGCGAGGCCCTCACCGCGGCGGAGGCAATCGGTGACGACCGGCTCCAGCAGCGCAGCGGCGGCGAGGTCAACCCGGCCGAGTTCACGCACGGCACGTCCGAGCAGCGGCAGACGTGGTTCACGAAGGGCTTCAAGAGCGGCGCGATGGACACCTGCGACACGTTCAAGGGCGACATCTGACCACGCGCAGCAGCCCGCGGAGGTCGCGGCACGACCGGGCCGCGTGAACGTTCGGTCAGGTCGTCCACGCCGCGGTCGCGCGGGATGCGGGTGGCGATGCCCACGCTGGCGCCGAGGCGTGCCACGCCGCCGGACAGCG
This sequence comes from Mycobacteriales bacterium, assembly GCA_035645255.1. Lineage (GTDB taxonomy): Bacteria > Actinomycetota > Actinomycetes > BP-191 > BP-191 > DASQMY01. Next base: position 347 of record DASQMY010000354.1, on the reverse strand, counting down.
GGAACGCCTCCCCGATGGCGGCGACGATACGGTCCGCGACGATGGTGATGTCGTCGACGTCGTTCACGGGTCGGTCAGCACGGCGAACTCGTCGCCCCCGACCCGCGCGACCGCGTCGCAGCTGCGCAAGGCGTCCGTCAGCCGCTCGGCGACCGCCTGGAGCAGCTCGTCCCCGGCTGCGTGGCCGAAGGCGTCGTTGATCGCCTTGAAGCCGTCGAGGTCGATGTAGAGCAGGCCGATGAACGAGCCGGTGCGGTCCTGCCGCAGCACGGCGCGACCCACCCGGTCGTAGAACAGCGCCCGGTTGGCGAGGCCCGGCAACGGGTCGTGGAACGCCAGCTGTGCCA
>DASQMY010000353.1:0-2740 GCA_035645255.1 Mycobacteriales bacterium | reverse complement strand
ACCGGGCGGCTCGGCGACGGGGCGGCCAGCGTCGCGCTCGGCCGCGACGACGTGACCGTCGGCGAACCGCCGAGCGGCGAACGCGCAGTCGCCGGTGCAGAGGCGACGGCGACCGGCGCCTCGCGCGGGCGGTCCGCGCAGGCCGGCAGCAGCACTCCGCACAGCACGAAGGTCACTGCGGCCCTCACTCGGCCAGGACGCGGCACGTCAGGTCGCGCTCCACGAAGGTCGCCATCCCGCCGCCCCCGGTCTGGGCGCCGCCCTGCGGCAGGCGGGCAGCGACGGTCGACCCGATGGCGTCGGACAGCTGCCGGGCCAGCGCGCCCATGTGCTCGTACGTCTCGTACGCCCGGTTGTGCGCCGGCCCGTAGTTCTTCGCAGCGAACTCGTCGATCTGCTCGGTCAGCATCTTGTCGTGCATGCTGAACGCATCGGCCAGCGCGTCAGCCGGCAGTCGCTGCTCGGTCGCCCCGGACAGGAACTTCGCCAGCTTGCCCTCGAACGCGCCCAGCTCGGCCTGGGCGGCCGAGATCGCGGCGGCGTCGTCCGCAGCCCTGGCCGTCGCGTAGGCGACCATCCCGTCCAGGTGGTCCGCCCACATGGACTCGAACTGCTGGGCCGCGGGTCCGCCGTAAAGCGCGTCGATGGCCCCGGCCAGGTCGGCCGTGTTGGCGTCCATCGCTGCGGCGGCAGCGGCGAAGTCCGGTCCGTCGGTCAGCCGCGCGCGCGTAGTCGCGACGACCAGCGTGACGTGCTCGCCCAGCAGCCGGCTCATCTCCGACTCGAGCCGGTTCTCCGGCAGCTTCAGCTTCGCCACCGCGGCCGGCGGCAGCAGCGTCCCGGACAGCGTTCGGCCGATGGCGATCGTGTGGGCGAACGACTCCCGCTGCAGCGTCCAGTACCGCTTGTGGTCGCCGGCGTCGTACGCCTCCGCCTGGCCGATCATGTGCTTCACGTGTCCCACGAGCGCCGCCTGCGCGTCCGCCTGCTTGAGCCGGCCCTTCGACGCTCCGGCGAAGAAGGTGCTCAGGTCCTTCTCGTAGCGCTGCAGCACCTTGCGCGCGTCGGCGCGGACCGCGTCGTCGTCGTCGGCGATGCCGCGCGCGTAGTTGAAGAGCGCGGTGACGTGCGTCCCCCACACCGGGGTGAACGCCGCAGCCGCGTCGGCACCGAACATCTCGCTGACCAGCTCGCCCATCGCCTCGGTGTTGCGACCGAGCGCCGCGTCGGCAGCCTGCGCAAAGTCGGGCTCACCGCGCAGCCGGCTGCGCATCATGTCGGCCACCAGCACCGAGTGGTGGCCGAGCAGCGCCTGCAGGCGGAGCGCCTGGTCGACCGGATCGGCGGCCTGCGCCCGCGCTGCCGGCGCCGCCTGTGCCCGCGCAGCCGGCGCCGCCGGCACCCGCGCGGCTGGTGCGACTGCCTTCTGGACGGCCGCCGCCGTCATCGGGCGGACCTCCGCTGCACCCGATCTCGAGGTGTACGCCGCGACGCCGGCCACCGCTGTGAGAGCGGCAAGGCAGGCGAGGGCTGTCGGCACTCGGTTCGCTGCACGTCGAGAGATTGGGATCATGGCGGGGATGCTGCCCTCACAGTGTCGGCGTAGCGCGGGATTGCAAGAATAAATGGTGATTGTGGCTGCCGCGTAAGGCTTTGGTGGGGTATTTGGTCACTCAACGCTGTCCGTCGGTGATCGAGCGCGACAAGAGCCGCGACCACCGCCGTACGCGCACGCTTGCGTGCATCGGCGCGAATCGGACACCGCGGACATAGGCCCCCGTCGCCGCGCCGGCCGGGCCGATCGACGACCGCGGCGCCGCGAGAAGTCGACCTGTGGTCGCAATGATCCCTGGTCCAGGCGTGGCTCAAGATCATCTGTGCCACAGATCGTCTCCCCGGTGGCCGCCGCGGCCCGCGGGACCGGCAGGCTTGGGCGTCGCGCGGTCAGGCAAGAAAAGGTGGTGGGCGGTGAGGCGGGCGTGGAACACCGTGAGATCGCCGAAAGGCTGATCTCCAGGCCCGCGGGTAGGGTCGGCAGCGTGCTACCCGTTGCGCCTCCGGCGGCGGTCGGCGCTCCCGAGGAGCCACCGGCCGCGCCGTCCCGAGAGCGCCGGCTCGGCTCGCTGAGGATGTGGGCAGCCGTCGCGGTGTGCGCGCTGCTCGGGGGCGCTCTCTGGCAGCGGTACGACGACCGGCCGGCTCCGCTGACCAGGGCCGACGTCGACCGCGCCGTGGAGCGCGGCATCGAGCGGGCGCAGGAGGAGCAGGCGCAGCAGCCGCCGGACGCCGCACTCGCCTACCAGACGATCACCCCGTCGCTGGTCACCGTGACGACGGAGCGGGCGTCCACCGAAACGGGCGCAGCCGTTGACGACACGACCTCCGGACTCGGGTCGGGCGTCGTGATCAACGAGCAGGGCGCCGTACTCACCGCCCTGCACGTCGTCGACGGCGCCAAGCAGATCGAGGTGCGTTTCGCCGACGGCACCAAAGGATCGGCGAAGGTGACCAAGAGCGAACGCGGCAAGGACATCGCGGTCCTCGCCGTCGACACCCTGCCGGGCGTCGTGGTGCCCGCGGTGATGGGCGGCCCGCCGCCGGTCGGCGGCGACGTCTTCGCGGTCGGCAACCCGCTCGGTCTGCAGGGCAGCCTGTCCGCCGGCGTCGTCTCGCAGAACGGCCGGTCGCTCGACGTCCGGAGCGGCGGGAAGCTGGACGGGCTGATCCAGTTCGACGCGGC
>DASQMY010000352.1:0-6229 GCA_035645255.1 Mycobacteriales bacterium | reverse complement strand
GGATCACCAGCTTCAAGCTGTTCATGGCCTACCCCGGGGTCTTCTACGCGGACGACGGCCAGATCCTGCGCGCCATGCAGCAGGCGGCCAACAACGGCGCGATGATCATGATGCACGCGGAGAACGGCATCGCGATCGACGTGCTGATCGCGCAGGCGCTCGCCCGCGGGGAGACCGACCCGATCCATCACGGGCTGACCCGGCCCGCTGAGCTGGAGGGCGAGGCGACCCACCGGGCGATCATGCTCGCGAAGGTCGCGGGCTGCCCGCTCTACATCGTCCACATGTCGGCGTCGGAGGCGCTGTACGCCGTCGCGGCAGCCCGCAACGCAGGAGCCAACGTCTTCGCCGAGACGTGTCCGCAGTACCTCTACCTCAACCTCGAGGACCACCTCGGCGCGCCGGGGTTCGCGGGAGCCGGCTACGTCTGCTCGACGCCGCTGCGGTCGAAGCACAAGTCGCACGCCAAGGACCTGTGGCAGGGGCTGCGCACCAACGACCTGTCGGTCGTGTCCACCGACCACTGCCCGTTCTGCATGAAGGAGCAGAAGGAGCTCGGCAAGGGCGACTTCTCGAAGATCCCCAACGGCATCGGCGGCGTCGAGCACCGGATGGACCTGATGTACCAGGGCGTCGTCGCCGGCGAATTGACGCTCGAGCGGTGGGTCGAGCTCTGCTCGACGACGCCGGCCCGGATGTTTGGCCTGTACGGCCGCAAGGGCGTCATCGCGCCGGGTGCCGACGCCGACATAGTCGTCTACGACCCGGGCGCGACGCAGACGCTCGGGCGCGAGATGCACCACATGAACATGGACTACTCCGCCTACGAGGGCATCACGGTCAACGGCAAGGCCGACACCGTCGTCTCGCGCGGCCGCGTCATCATCGAGGGCAACGAGTACGTCGGCGCGAAGGGCCACGGCCGGTACCTCAAGCGCGGCCTGTCGCAGTACCTCGTCTAGCAACCGGACGAGCCCGCTCTGCGGCGGGCCGAGAGGACCACAACGTCATGAAGCGCATCACGCACCACATCGGCGGAAAGCTCGTGGCGGGGGAGTCCGGACGCACCAGCCCGGTCTACGACCCCGCGACCGGAGCGATCCAGGCGGAGGTGGACCTGGCGTCGGCCGCCGAGGTGGACATGGCGGTCGCGGTGGCGGTCGACGCCTTCCCCGGATGGCGCGCGACGCCGCTGTCCCGGCGCTCGGAGATCCTCTTCCGGATGCGCGAGCTGGTCGACGCGCACCGGCTCGACCTCGCCAAGCTGCTGACCTCCGAGCACGGCAAGGTGCTGTCTGACGCGAGCGGCGAGGTCGCCCGCGGGCTGGAGAACCTCGAGTTCGCGTGCGGGATCCCGCACCTGCTCAAGGGCGGGTTCAGCGAGCAGGCGTCCAGCGGCGTCGACGTCTACTCCATCCGCCAGCCGCTCGGTGTCGTCGCCGGCATCACGCCGTTCAACTTCCCGGCGATGGTCCCGATGTGGATGTTCGCCAACGCGATCGCGTGCGGCAACACGTTCATCCTCAAGCCGTCCGAGCGCGACCCGTCCGCGTCACTGCTCATCGCCGACCTGCTGTCCGAGGCGGGGCTCCCGGACGGCGTGTTCAACGTCGTGCAGGGCGACAAGGAGGCGGTCGACGCGATCCTGGAGCACAAGGGCATCGCGGCGGTCAGCTTCGTCGGCTCGACCCCCGTTGCGCGCTACGTCTACGAGACCGGCACCCGCAACGGCAAGCGCGTCCAGGCGCTCGGCGGCGCGAAGAACCACATGGTGCTGCTGCCCGACGCCGACGTCGACATGGCCGCCGACGCCGCGGTCAGCGCGGCGTACGGGTCGGCCGGTGAGCGCTGCATGGCCATCTCGGTGGTCGTCGCCGTGGGCGACGTCGCCGACCCGTTCGTCGAGGCGGTCAACAGCCGGCTGGACGGGCTGAAGATCGGTCCGGGCACCGACCCGGACTCGCAGATGGGGCCGCTGATCACCGGTGCCCACCGCGACCGCGTCGCGTCGTACATCGAGGCCGGCGCGCAGTCCGGAGCGACGGTGGTGACCGACGGCCGCGAGACAAAGGTCGACGGTGACGGGTTCTTTCTCGGCGTGACGCTGCTCGACAACGTGCAGCCGGAGATGAGCGTCTACACCGACGAGATCTTCGGGCCGGTGCTGTGCGTGCTCCGCGTGCCGACGTACGACGACGCGGTGCGGCTGGTCAACGACAACCCGTACGGCAACGGCACGGCGATCTTCACCCGCGACGGGGGAGCGGCCCGCCAGTTCCAGTTCGACGTGCAGGTCGGCATGGTCGGCATCAACGTGCCGATCCCGGTGCCGGTCGCCTACTACTCGTTCGGCGGGTGGAAGGACTCGCTGTTCGGCGACAACCACATGTACGGCCCGGACGGCATCCAGTTCTACACGCGGACCAAGGTGGTCACGTCGCGGTGGCCCGACCCGGCGACCAGCCGGATCGACCTCGGCTTCCCGCAGAACCGCTGAACGTCTACGCCCGGAGGCCATCGATGGATTTCGGACTCGTCCTGCAGACCGACCCGCCGGCGTGGCGGCAGGTCGAGCTCGCCCGGCGCGCGGAGCACCTCGGCTTCAGCCATGTGTGGACCTTCGACTCGCACGTGCTGTGGCAGGAGCCGTTCGTCATCTACTCGCAGATCCTGGCCGCGACCCACCGGGTCAAGGTGGGGCCGATGGTGACCAACCCGGGCACCCGGGACTGGACGGTGACGGCGTCGCTGTTCGCGACGCTCAACGACATGTTCGGCAACCGGACGATCTGCGGCATCGGCCGGGGGGACTCGGCGCTGCGCTACACCGGCGGCAAGCCGACCACGCTGGCGACGCTGCGCGAGTCGGTCCACGTGATCCGGGAGCTCGCCAACGGCCGCACCATCAAGCGGCCGGACGGTGCGGACATCAGCTTCCCCTGGGTGACCAGCTCGCAGCTCGACGTCTGGATGGCGGCCTACGGGCCCAAGGCGCTGGCCCTGTGCGGCGAGGTCGCCGACGGGTTCATCCTGCAGCTCGCCGACCCCGACATCGCGGCGTGGACGATCAAGGCGGTCCGCGAGGCGGCCGAGCAGGCCGGGCGCGACCCGGAGTCGATCGCCATCTGCGTCGCGGCGCCGGCGTACGTCGGCGAGGACGTCGCGCACCAGCGCGACCAGTGCCGCTGGTTCGGCGGGATGGTCGGCAACCACGTCGCCGACATCGTCGAGCGGTACGGCGACACCGGCGGCGCGGTGCCCGCGGCACTCACCGAGTACATCAAGGGCCGCAAGGGCTACGACTACTCCGAGCACGGCCGCGCAGGTAACACGCACACGGACTTCGTCCCGGACGACGTCGTCGACCGGTTCTGCGTCCTGGGGCCGGTCGACCAGCACGTAGCCAAGCTGCAGGAGCTCGGCTTACTCGGCGTCGACCAGTTCGCGCTCTACCTGATGCACGACGCGCGCGACGCGACCCTCACGGCGTACGGCGACCTGGTGATGCCGGCACTCCGGAAGGTGAACGGCTAGCCGCGGCTCAGTAGCCGACGATTCGGTGCAGCCTGAGGAACGTCGGCTGGTAGCCCAGCCGCGGCCAGGTGCGTGACGACAGCAGGTTGGTCGCGCGCCAGTCGGTGACGTCGGCGCGGTAGCCAGACTCCGCGATCCAGGTCTGGACGGCCTCGCCGAGCGCCCGGCCGGCGCCTGCGCCGCGTGCCTCGGGGAGCACCGCAGCGAACCCGAGGAACCCGGCGTCGTCGGGGCGGGCCAGCCCTGTGTGCAGGCTGGACTTCGCAATCGAGCAGCCGACTGCGGAGCCGACCACCGTGCCGTCTTTGACGGCGACGAACGTCGTGAAGTCAGGGTCCTCGAACGACTCCTCCCATTCAGCGAGGCACTCCTCGAGCGTGTCGGAAGGACCGCCGTAGAACACTGGCGACGCCGCCTGGTGTGTGGGCAGCACCACCTCGAGCTCGGCTAGTACGGGGATGTCCCCGCGCTCGGCCAGCCGGATCGTCAGGCCGCCGGGGCTCGCTGCAGCCGCGGGTGGCGCCGCGGGTCGGATGGCGTGCACATGCTGCAGGCCGAAGCCGAGGCGGAACCACGCGTCCACCAGGGCCGCGTCGTGGCTCGGCACGAGCACGTAGTGCGCCGTCCGCCCCTCGTCCACCCAGCGGGCCGCTGCGACGGAGTACAGGTCGCGCATCGTCTCGGCGTCGGTGGTCGCCAACCCGGCCGACTCGACCCATGCGTTCGGTCCCCACGCGGTGGCCGATTTCGATGCTGCGATCACGAAGCCGGTGACCTCGCCGCTAGCCTGCGCGATGGCTCCGGACGCGCCGTCCGTCGCCCACCACTCGGCCACGGCAGCAGTCGCCTCGGCCTCGGTTTCGAACCGCTCGGGCAGGAGTGGCTCGGCGCGTCGGTGTGCCGCATGCCGCCGGGCGAGCAGCCGACCGGCCGCCGCGACGTCATCCTCGGCGAACTCGCGCACTTCGAGCGCTGGCATGACTGCGACGCTACTGACCGTCGGTCTGCCTTTCCAGCGCGCGGCGCGGGCGACCACAGCGCGCCGAGACGCCCAGCGGCTAGCCTTCGACGCGTGGCGATCCTGGTCGATGGCGCGGTGTGGCCGTTCCGCGGCCGGCTGTGGGCTCACCTGGTGAGCGACGAGTGCTACGACGAGCTCCACGAGTTCGCCACCCGGCTCGATGTGCCGCGGCGTGCCTTCCAGGGGGACCACTACGACGTCCCGGCGGAGGTCCGCGACCTCGCCATCGAGCTCGGCGCGCTCGAGGTCACCGCGGCCGAGCTCGTCCGCCGGCTGCGCGCTGCCGGCCTGCGCGAGGCCGCAGGCTGACGTGATGAAGCCCCGTTTCCTGGATGAGGAAGACACCGATGATCAGCGTCTCCAGGCTCGCTCCAGAGGACCGGCCGGCGTGGGAGCAGCTGTTCAGCGGCTATGACGCCTTCTATGGCCGCGCCTGGCCTGCTGAGCGCCATGACAATGCGTGGCGGGATGTCCGGCGCGCTGACCGAGTGCATGCGCTCGGGGCACGGCTGGATGGCCGGCTGGTCGGTATCGCCCACTTCCTGAATCACGCCAGCACGACGTCGCCCGACGTGTGCTATCTGGAGGACCTCTTCACGGCTGTCGACGCGCGTGGCAAGGGCGTCGCCCGGGCGCTGATCGGGGCCACCGAGGCGTGGGCTCGTCAGCATGGCTGCGATCGGCTGTATTGGCACACGAGGCAGGACAACCACACAGCGCGGCGGCTGTACGACCAGGTCGCCGAGAACCGCGGCTTCATCCAGTACGTGGTCGCCTTCTAGTCCGTCTGGCGGTCGCGGCTTCGAGCGCCGCCAGTGGTGTGCGGGTCGCTCACCCACTCGTCGTACGCGAGGCGCACGGCACGCGCGCCTACGAGCCCCGGGCCGACCGACACGCCGACGCTCGCAGCCGCGCGGCCGGCGCGCCGATGTGCCGACCAGAGGGCGCGCCAGGCGTCCCGCGCGACGCCCGGCGTCACGCGCAGGTGCGCGACGCACGCCGCCGCCCGGCGTACGGCGAACGCCGAGCTGTCGACGTGTGCGCCGGTTGCGTCCACGACCAGCAGCGGGCTCGCGGGCGTCCGACCCAGGAGTTCATCGATGAGCGCGCCTTCGCCGAGGTCGCCCGCGGGGACGACCAACGCGACCGGGAAGGGCGCGTCATCGGCGAGAGCGGCGAGTGCGTGCAGCAGGCCGGCGACGTCGTCGGTCGCTTCTAGTGCACCCGCCACCGCGAGCAGTCGCGGCCGATGAAAAGCCGCGTCGTCGACCAGCTGGGCGAGGGCTGTCGGCGCATCCGCGGCGTCGGCGTCGCCCACCGAGGGGGTCGCGATGAAGTCGAGGCCGTACTCGCCGAGCCGCGAGCGGAAGTCCGGGATCGACTCCGCGAGGGCGAGCGGCGCCTCGACGCCGGCGTAGCCGGCCGCGGTCAGCGCGGGGAGGGCGCCGGCGAGCGTCTCGAACCGTGCGCCCGCACCGCCGAACCCAGCCACCCGCGCGAAGACCTCGAGCTGCATACGCGCCTCCTAGGAGCTACTGGGATAGCGCGAGCGCGAGCGGGAGTACGCCGGACGCACCCGCCTCGCGCAGCAGGCCGGCGGCCACCGTGATCGTCCAGCCGGTGTCGACGAGGTCGTCGACCAGCAGCACGGGCGATCCGCCCAGTCCGGACACC